>NZ_JBHZAV010000117.1:0-29882 GCF_042754445.1 Embleya sp. NPDC059213 | reverse complement strand
GCCCCCGTGCGACGCACGGGGGCTGTTCGGCGAACGTGGGTCACGTCGGTCGTCCGACGTGTCGGACCGGCCCCGCCGATGTTGCGTACGGGGTGCCGATCGCCTTGGCAGGGGTCAGTTCGGGTCCGGAATCCAGGAACCGTGGATCATCGCCGGAATCCGGCGCGGGAGACGGACGGTGGCGACCGGGGCGGCGGTCAGGTCGCGGGCGTCCAGGACCAGCAGTCGCG
Organism: Embleya sp. NPDC059213; assembly: GCF_042754445.1. NCBI lineage: Bacteria > Bacillati > Actinomycetota > Actinomycetes > Kitasatosporales > Streptomycetaceae > Embleya > Embleya sp. NPDC059213. The sequence continues at coordinate 29,652 of NZ_JBHZAV010000117.1, read as the reverse complement.
AGCGCTCGGTGTTGAGATCGCCGACGACGGTCAGGAGATAGCCGTGGTCCTCGTCGACGGCGTCCGCCGCCGCCACGAAGACGGCCTCGCTGGGGAGTTGGCCGACGCCGACCGGACGCAATTGCCGGGCACCGGTGGCGCGGTCGTACTTGACCAGGGTGTGGTTGCCGATGCCTTCGTCGTTCGGGAAGGCCAGTGCGTACTGATAGCGGTGAATGCGGCCGAGGCGGCTCTCGTTGATGGTGGGGAACTCCACGATGAGGTCGTCGGTCTGCTCCTCGGACGCGGTCCCCGAAGCCGGATCGACGACCCAGCGGCGATTGGTGGAGCCGGAGGTGGGTTCGGCGCCACGGCCGGGGCGGCCGGTCCACCACGCCCACGAGCGGTCCCAGCCGGTGCGGTCCACGGTGGAGCCTTCGATGACGATCCGGCCGAGGGCGTCCTCGTAGGCGTTGGCGAAGTGCATGCCGAAGCCGGCGGCGACGTCGTACCAGCGGATGGCGGCGGCGCCTGCCGGGCCCTGCGGCATGACGCCGATCCGGCAGGGCTGGTCGTCGCTCCATCCGTACGGGATGCCGGAGTGTTCGGTCGGATCGAAGGTGACGGACCCCTCGAGGAAAAGGACGTGGTTCTCGGTGATGGCGAAGTCGTGCTTGAGTGCCGCGCTCGCGCCCGGCACTTCCTGACTGATGGTCAACTCGCCGTCCCGGGCCACGACGTAGTAGGTCAGGAAAGGCGGGAACGGTGACGAGGCGAAGAAGTGCAGGTCGCCGGTGACCGGGTCCTCCTTCGGATGCGCCGTCATGAAGGAGGTCAGCTTGCCGCCGAAGTCGTAGGCGCCGACGGTGTCGAGTTCGGGCGTGATCTCGTACGGGAGCGCGGACTCGCACAGCGCGAGCAGGCGGCCGGCGTGTTCGATGACGTGCGTGCCGGCCGTGCTGACGGTGAAGTCGGGACCGCGCTCGGTCGCATACGGGGCACCGTCGAGTGCGGGGGTGCGGACCCAGCGGTTGCGGTACCACTCGGCACGGCCCTCGCGGAGGCGGATGCCGTGCACCATGCCGCTGCCCTTGAACCAGTGGGAGGTGACGACACCGGGCTTGGGGTTGTGGCTCGCCCGCAGCAGGCTGCCGGTCAACTCGGGCGGGAGGGCGCCTTCGACGATCAGATCGGTGGCGGTGATCTCGTCGGCGACCGGGGCGTAGTGCCCGGAGAGGTAGGGCTTCTTCTCGGTGCTGTCGTGGGTGTCGACGGAGTTCATGGTGAGCTTCCCTTCGAAAACGTGGTGGTCGGGGCCGGGGCGAGGTCGGTCAGGAGCGCTCGGCGGCCGGTGTCGGCGTGGCGGGGTCGGTTGCCCGACGGGCGAGCAGCGGGGTCAGTGCGGTACCGACGGCGGCGATCGCCGCCGAGACCAGAAACGCGATCCGGTAGCCGTCGGTGAGCGCCACGATGTGCGTGGTGCCTCGGGCGGCCTCGGTCCGGGACGCGGCCAGCGTGCCCAGCACGGCCAGTCCCAGCGCACCGCCGATCTGGCGCGTGGTGTTGACCAGTCCGCCGTCCAGTCCGCCGTCCTTGGCCGGGACCCCGGTCACGGCGGCGCCGGTCAACTGCACGAACGCCGCGCCGAGGCCCAGGCCGACCACGACGGTCGGGCCGAGGATGTCGCCGGTGAAGCTGCCGTCGGCGGAGATCTGCGACAACCACAGCAGCCCGGCAGCGAGCAGGGTCATGCCGACCGTGAGCGTGGGCGTCGCCCCGATCCGGCGGGCCAGCCTCGGGGCGATCGCCGCACCGATCATGTTCGCGACGGCCAGCGGCAGTTGGGTGACCCCGGCGCGCAGCGGGCTGTCGCCGAGGACCTGTTGCTGGTAGAGCGGAAGGAAGAAGAACAGGCCGACCCAGACGCCGCCCAGCAGCGCCATCACCACATTGGCCGGGGCGACCGCGCCGACCCGGACCAGTCGGGGCGGCAACAGCGGTCGGGGGTGGCGCAGTTCCAGTACGGCGAAGAGCACGAGCAGGACGGCGGACACGGCGATCGACGCCAGGACCCATGTGTCGGTCCATCCGGAACGGCCCGCGGTGGTCAGGCCGTACACCAGGGCGACCAGCCCGAGGGTGACGGCCACGGCGCCGCCGATGTCGAGGGAGCGCAGGCCGTCGCCCGTCGTGGCGGAGTCGGGCAGTACGCGCAGGCCGACCGCCAGGACGGCCGCGGCGGCGAGGGCGCTCGCGAAGAACACCGCGCGCCACCCGAGCCCTTCGGTGAGCACACCGCCGAGCAGGACGCCCGCGGCGCCGCCCGCGCCGGATACCGCGCCCCACACGCCGAGCGCCTTCCCGCGCGCGGGGCCGGGTGGGAAGACCTGCATGACCAGGGACAGCGCGGCCGGCGCGACGGCCGCGGCGCCGACGCCCTGTGCCGCGCGGGCGGCGATGAGCACACCGCCGCCGGTGGCGATCCCCGCGGTGGCCGAGGCCGCCGTGAGGATCACGAGTCCCGCGTTGAGCACCCGGCGGCGGCCGAGCAGGTCGGCCACCCGCCCGCCGAGCAGGAGCAGCGCGCCGAAGGCCAGGCCGTAGGCGTTGATGACCCAGGCCATCCCGGTGCCGGACAGCCCGACCCCGTCTCTGACCTGTGGCAATGCCACGTTGACGATCGAGGTGCTGAGCACGACGACGAATTGGGCACAGGCCAGTACGGCAAGGATCGGCCCGGATCGGGCGACGTGCGGAGCAGCCGCCGCGGCGGTGGGCGCGCCCGCGCGGCGGCGGCGGGGACCGGACATGGGAGCCTCCTGGACATTGTCGATTGTGAGTGATTGATCAATCATTCTTTGGGTCGAAAAAAGAGCCCTCTGCGGGCAGCGCCCGGTCGGCGCGCGTTCAGTCGCACCGCCCCTCGGCGCGCGCCTTGAGGTTGTGGAGCCAGTGGTCCAGGGAGGCGTCCAGCGCGCCCTGCAGGAACTCCCGGTTCGCCTCGACCGGTTCGCCGGCCCAGGACTCCTCGGTGTGCACCACGACGCCGTTCTCGGTCTTGGCGAACGTCCACACGTGGACCGCGGTGATGCCCTGCGCGGGGCCGCCCCACACGATCCGCTTCTTGGGCTGCACCTGCTTGACGGTCGACGTGATGCCTTCCAGGCCCTCGGTCGACCAGACCCACGACGAGCCCGGACGCAGCGCTCCCGGCGTGCGCTTGACCACCGAGGAAACGCCCGGCTGCCAGGACGGCCAGCCCTCGACGTCGGTCTGGATGCGCCATACCCGGTCCAGTGGCGCGTGGATGACGATCTCGTCACGGGTGATGACCGGCGCCGACTCGTCGACGCCGATGGGTGCCGTACCGGCGCCTACGGCCAACGGCAGGGCGGTGAGGCCGGCGATGAGGGCTGCGAACATGACGGTTCCTCCTGGGTTGCTTCGGTCACCGATCCGATCGCCGACCATGACTGACTGATCACTCACTCTTCGATCCGAAAGCAGCCGGGAGCGACACGACGCGGTGCGTCGGGTCGCCCTCGGAACCTCCGGGGATGGTGCGGGATGCGCGGGAGTCCGCGACTCAGTGGTGCCGGATGCCCGTCGTGAGCGTCCGGGCCCACGGGCCGTCCGCCTCGTGCGCGCCGATGGCGGACACCAGGTGACACAGCGCGCCCCGGGCGAAGAACTCCTGGACCTGCGCGTCGGTGCCGCCCGAGGCACCGCGCACATACTCGACGAGCCGTGCGTATCCGGTCCGCACCACATCGCGGATCACCACCTCGGACGCGGCGGCGGCCTGGGCGTGGATCTGCACCATCAGCAGGTCGTTGTCGCTGATCAGGCGGGCGTACTCGTCCCCCATCGCAGCCAGTACGACCTCCGCCGAACTGCTCTCGGCACCTGCGGCACCGCGCTCCAGACTCTCCCGAATCCGCGCGAAGCAGTGCTCGACCACCGCGGCGAACAGGCTTTCCTTGTTGGGGAAGAGCCGGAACACGTACGCCTGCGAAATGCCGGCGGCCTTGCCCACCTCTGCGGTCGTGGTGCCGAAGTAGCCCCGGGCCGCGAAGGCGCCGATCGCGGTGCGCAGCACCGTTCCTCGGCGTTCCTCCGCGGTGGAGAGCGTCCTTCGTTGTTCCGTCTTCATGTGAGTACTCAATCACTCACTCTTTTGAGGTGTCAAGCGGAGCCGGGCATCGAACAGGTGACCTGCGGTTGCGAACGGTTTCGCAGGCGTCCGAGGATCGTTTTCCAGGAGGTGGCTGAGCCTCGGTTCGTGTGGCGTCCCGTGCGGGGGTGCTCGTCGTGGCCGAGGACGGTGGCGCCATGTCCTCATGCCCTGCCCCTGAGCCCGGCCGCGTCCTGGGATGTCGATGCCGGCCAGTGCGTCCGCCCGGACCGCCTGTCCGTCGCCCGGACTGATGCTTCACGTCTCGACGCAGGCAGCGCATACATGCCCACCTTTGGAGGCGCTCGACCCGAGCACGCGGTTCCTCACGTGTCGGGCGAATTTCGGCTTATTGGAGCCGATCACCATGACCGCAAGAGGGGAAAGCGCCCGGGATTCCGCCCCCCTGTGCCGCAACGGCAGCAACGGCAACAACGGGTCAACCCGAGCCCACAACTCGTCCGAGACCAACCACAGCGGCGCCTTCCCCACGCCCACCGCGACGCCCCGCCGATCCCGGCGACACGCCCCAAGCCGCCGAATCAGCCCTTTGTGGCAACTCCTCTAAATCTGCCGAGCCAAATTCAGCCGAAGCGCCAAAGATGCCCAGGGCATCGGCTGGTCTACTGATCGGAATACGAAACGCACGTGCCACGAGGGCGCACCCTTCGAGGACGTGGACACGCCGGTCACCGGCGTGAGGGAGGCCCAGTATGTCGTGGAGATCCGCATCAGGTTGTCGCAGGTTTCACCCCCGAGTCTCTTTCGCGCGAGTCGCCACCGCGTCTCTGGCAGCGATAGCTCTTGCAGCGTTCCTTACCAGCATGTTTACCACCTCCTCCGCCGTTGCCGGTCATCGATCAGGGACCGATTCGGTTGCATCAGGACCCGGCAGCGCGGGTTCGCGGGGCGCGGGCGGAAAGCTCACTATCGGGGCCGTTGGCGAGGTCGACACGCTTAATCCCTTGACATACATCCTGTCCAACTCGTACGCCCTGATACCGTACCTGTTCGAGGCATTGACCTCGCCCTCTCACGATTCCCTCGCCGAACAGGGACCGGGGCTCGCCGAATCGTGGAATGTCGCGGCCGACGGCCTTACCGTCACGTACCACATGCGGCCTGGTCTCAAATGGAGCGACGGGAAACCGCTCACCGCAGCCGACGCAGCATATACGCTCGGCCGCGTGCTCGAGGGTGGGCAGGGGAACAGTACATGGGGAAATTATCTCGACAACGTGAAAACCGTGAACGCCCCGGATGACATCACCGTCGAGCTGAGCCTTGGCGCGCCGAGCGCGACGCTGCCCAAAATGCCGATCCCTATACTCCCGAAGCATATCTTTGAGCATTATCCCGACGAGAAGCTCGACCAGTATCCTCTCGGCCCGAAAAGCTTGGTGACGTCCGGGCCCTACCGACTCCTCGAGGGAGGGGCGGGCAGCTCGTTGTACCGCTTCGAAGCGTGGCCCGGTAACTGGCGTGGGCTCAGTCCGGTCGCGTACGTCGACTGGCGGTTCTTCAAAGCACAGGACACGATCATGCAGGCGATTCGAAAGGGGGAGATCGACTATACACCGAGCGTGAACGCGCTACAGGTTCGAAAGCTCAAGAGTCGGCAGCACATGTACGCCGGTCAATTCCCACTCCTCGGCAACTTCGTCGAAGTGGGTTTCAATTCGGGCTCTTCCGACCTCAAGACAGGCCGGCCGCTCGGTGATCCGAACCCTGCGGTTCTCGATCCCAAGTTCCGTTTCGCGTTGTCCACCGCCTTCGATCCGGCGGAGCTTTCGCGCAAGGCGTTCAAAGGAGGTCTGTCACCTCTGAGGACGATCGTCCCCGACGGCTTCCCGGACTTCCAGTGGAAGCCGCCGGCAGACGGCACGACGTACGATCCGAAACTCGCCGCCCAGAGGCTCGACGAGGCCGGCTACAAGCTGGACGCCCACGGCAGGCGCACCCTTCCGACCGGCCGCTCGGTACCACGGCTCCGGATCGCGGTCGACGCGTCGGACCAGTCGTCCCTTCTCGCCACTCGACTCGTCCGCGAGTGGATGCAGAATCTCGGATTCGACATCACGCTCGATGCGATGACGGCCGACAAGCTGACCGACGAAATCCTCAGCGGGAATTACGACATGTTCTGGTGGGGCTGGGGCTTCAGTGACGACCCGGACGCGATGCTCGTCTACCTGACTTGCGACCAACGCTCGCTTCAGAGTGACAGCTGGTACTGCTCCGAGGAATACGACGATCTGTACACCGAACAGAAAAACGAACTGGACCACGACAAACGCGTCCAGATCGTCAAGAAGATGCAGCAGATTCTCTACCACGATGCTCCCTACATCGTGATGGGACAGCCGATGGCGCAGCAGGCATATCGCAGCGATCGGTGGACGGGATGGACCTCCGCGTTTCAGCCCGGTGGTGACGTCATGGCCGACGTCACCAGTCTCTACGACCTGAGGCCGACCGATGGTGCCGCTCAGGACGTGAGTGCGGACCGAACGGCGCGAACGGCGACAGTCGTCTACCGCAGCCTCGCAGCGCTGATTCTGATCTTGCTACTCGGGCGATTCGCAGTAGCGCGATGGCGCCGAGCGACAGCGGAGGAGCGAGAATGACGTCGCCATCGATCTCTACCGCCACCCATGTCGACGGGCTGGTCGGACCAGGCTTTGCTCATCGACGTTCACGGCTCGCCGGCCGCTTCAGCCGCAGGTTCGTGCTGACGCAGTTCGCCGGTTCGGCTTGCGCGCTGATGTTCGTCATCGTCGTGAACTTCTTCCTGTTCCGGGTGATCAACCCCCATCCCGAACGGACCCTCGGCCGAGGAAAGGCTCGTACCGCAGAGGACCTGGAAGAGATCCGGCGCCGGCTGGGACTCGACGAATCGCTCTGGATGCAGTTCGGAAAGTACCTGAAGCAGGTCTTCACGGGAGACTTCGGCGTTTCCTTCCAGTACTCCAAACCGGTCCCCGACCTCATCGGGGAGCGCGTATGGCCGACCCTCCTCCTCGTCCTGCCGGCGACGGTTCTCTCGATCTGGCTGGGCAGCCGGCTGGGCAGCCGTCAGGCGTGGAAGCACGGCGGGCGGTTCGACCGCTCGACATCGGCCTTCGCGACCGTCCTGTACTCCATGCCGGAATGGTGGCTCGGTCTGTTGCTGTTCATGGTGTTCGCCGCCAACCCGGTCTTCGGCGTCTTCCCCATCGGCGGGCTCCATTCGCCCGGAGTCGCACCGATGAGCGTCGAGGGCGTCGCGGACACCATCTGGCACCTCGTCCTGCCGACGACGACGCTGACGGTCACATATCTCGCCGAATACTCGATGATCATGCGGTCGTCCATGCTCGACGTCATGGGAGAGGACTACCTGCTCACCGGGCGCGCCAAGGGGCTCTCCGACCGGCAGGTCCTGCACAGGCATGCGCTCCCGAACGCTCGGTTGCCCATGACCACGCTCATCGCACTCAACCTGGCGTTCACCGTGGGTGGTGCGATCACCATCGAGACCGTCTTCTCCATCCCGGGGCTCGGACTGCTCACGAGCGAAGCCATGAGGATCCCCGATCTGCCGCTTCTGCAGGGGCTGTTCCTCGTCTTCTCAGCCGCGGTCGTGGTCGCCAACATGGTGGCGAACTTCATCTACGCACTCCAAGATCCGAGGGTGAAAGCATGACCACAGCACCCGCTCCCCCTCGACGGTCCAGCGCGAGAGCGCTCCGTTGGAAGCTCCGTCGCGAAGCCTGGGGTCGTACGTGGGCGAAGTTCCGCGCGAACCGGGCGGGCATGGTCGGACTCGCCGTGCTCCTGGTCTTCGCGGTCATCGCGGTCTTCGCGCCGCTGCTGGCCGACTCCCATGAGTTGCGCGTGAGTGCCGCGTCGGGTCCGATCCTGGCGCCGCCGAGCCAAAAGTATCCGCTCGGAACCGATGACAACGGACGTTCGATACTCACCCTGCTCATATTCGGGGCCCGCGTTCCGCTTCTGGTGGGCCTGATGGCCACGGTCATCTCGATGGTGATCGGCACGATCGTCGGCATGGCCTCGGGGATATCGGACGGGTGGGCAGGCACCGTCCTCTTCCGGCTCACCGAATGGTTCATCGTCATTCCATTCCTGCCCCTCGCCCTCGTCCTGGCGACCTTGCTGGGCGGCTCCTTGCTCTCGATCATCGTGGTGATCGGCATCACCGGCTGGCCCGCGACGGCGCTGGTGATCCGGGCGCAGACATTCTCGGTGCGCGAACGGCCGTTCATGGAACGAGCGCGGGTGCTCGGCGCGGGGCCCTGGCACCTCATGTCGAAACATGTGTTCCCCAACGTGCTGCCGCTCGTGTTCGCGAACACGACACTCACGGTCGCCGGGTCGGTTCTTGCCGAGACCACGCTGTCCTTCCTCGGCTTCGGCGACCCGACAGCGGTTTCCTGGGGCACGATGCTCAACGCGGCGTTCGGCACCGGCGCCGTGTCGCTGGGGGCATGGTGGGCGCTGCTCCCGCCCGGTATCTGCGTCATCGTGGTGGTACTCGCGTTCACGATGGCCGGCCAAGCGCTCGAGGACATCGTCAATCCGCGCCTCAAGGAGGGCCGATGACCCAACTGCTGAGGATCGAAGATCTCCGGGTCACGTACCGATCCGGTCGAGGAGACATCGCCGCCGTGCGCGGCGTTTCTCTCTCACTCGACCAAGGCCGCTCCCTTGGCATCGCCGGCGAATCGGGTTCGGGAAAGTCCACGGTGGCGAGCGCCGTGCTGCGGCTCCACCCCCGCAAGGCAGGCGTGGGGGGGCGGGTCGAGGTCTGCGGCAAGGACGTCAACTCCCTCACCTGGGGCGCGCTGCGCCGCATGCGCTGGTCGGATGCCGCGATCGTCTTTCAGGGAGCGATGAACTCGCTCAACCCCGTGCGGACGGTGGGCGAGCAGATCGCCGAACCCATTCTCGTCCACCGACCCGAGACGACGCGGCGTGCATGCGATCTCCGCGTGGCCGAACTGCTCGACATGGTGGGCCTCGCGGCGGAGCACACGTACAGCTACCCCCATCAGCTTTCGGGCGGACAGAAGCAGCGCATCATGATCGCCATGGCGCTCGCCTGCGACCCCAAGCTGCTGATCGCCGACGAAGCGACCACCGCGCTCGACGTGAAAGTGCAGGCCCAGATCCTGCGTCTGCTTCGAAACCTGGCGGTCGAGCTCGAACTCGGCTTGATGATGATCAGCCACGACCTCGCGGTCCTGTCGAGCGTGTGCGACGAAGTGGTCGTCATGCACGGCGGCCGCATCATAGAGCAGGCTCCCGGTCCGAGGGTGTTCGCGCAGGCGAAGCATCCCTATACGCGGGCTCTCGCAGGCGCGTTCCCCACGATCGGCGACCCGGCGTCGAGGTATCGGCCCCAGGGGCTCGCGGACGATCCGGTCACCGTCGTCGACGACGTGGCCGAGCGTGAATTCGCCGCGCAGTGCACGTCTCTCGACGGCGACTGCCTCGTCCACAAGCCGGAGTTCGCCAGGTACGCACACGGGCTGAAAACCGGCTGCCTGCGCGCCGAGGATCTGGGCATCGCCCGTACGGAATCGACGGTGGCCCGATGAACCGCATCGTGCTGAGCGCGACCGATCTCCATGTCACGTTCCCCTCACTCCACGGTCGCAGCGAGGTCCGTGCCGTTGACGGCGTGAACCTCGAGGTCCGGGACGGCGAGATCCTGGCTCTGGTCGGTGCGTCGGGCTCCGGAAAGACGACGCTGAGCAGAGCGCTTCTCGGCCTCGAACGTCCCACGAGCGGAGAGGTGACCGCTCTCGGCAAGCGGCTTCCCACCGGTGGCGCCGCGCTGCGCGGCTACCGCCGCCGGGTCCAACTCGTCATGCAGGACCCGTCGGGTGCGCTCAACCCGAAGCACTCCGTGTACGAGTCGGTGGCCGAGGGCATCCGGCTGCACCGGCTCGTCGCCGAGCACAACGCCCGCGGCGATGACGTCACCGAGGTCGATCTCGTGGCACGAGCACTCTCGAATGCCGGCCTGCGCCCGCCGGAGCAGTTCTTCCTGAGCTACCCTCACGAGCTTTCCGGCGGTCAGCGTCAACGCGTCCTCATCGCCGGCGCGCTCGCCGTCGAACCCGAGACCATCATCGCCGACGAGCCCGTCGCAAGCCTCGACGCGTCGCTCCGCGGAGAGATCCTCAGCCTCTTCCTCCGGTTGCGCGAACAGATGCGCCTCAGCGTCATGGTCGTCACGCACGATCTCGGCCTGGCCTGGAACATCGCCGATCGTGTCGCGGTGATGCGATCCGGCCGGCTGGTCGAGGTCGGAACGACCGAAGAAGTGCTGCTGAATCCGCAACACACCTACACGCGCGAGCTGCTGGCCGCGCTGCCAAGCGAGCAGCACCGAGCCGGCCATGAAGGAACGTGAAGGATGAAACCGACCATCCACTACGACGGACGTCCTCGGGCCGGTGCAGACGACGAAGCACCGTACGCCGACGCATTGCTTCGTCATGCCGCCCGCAGGCCGGTGTCGTTCATGGTGCCCGGCCATGGTGCCACCGGCGACGGTTTCGCCGCGGGGCAGGCGGAGTTCGCCGGGGAACGGGCGCTGGCCATCGATGTCACACAGCTGCTCGACGGCATCGACCTCGGAAGAGACTCCCCGCGCGAGCGTGCCCATCAGCTGGCCGCCAGGGCATGGGGCGCCCGGCGGACCTGGTTCCTCACGAGTGGGTCCTCGCAGGGCAACCGGCTCGCGGCGCTCGCGGTGAGTCAGCTGGGTGACGGGATCGTCATTCAGCGCAGCGCGCACTCGAGTGTCGTGGACGGCGTCATCCTCGCCGGGTTGCGTCCGGCCTACGCCCTGCCCGGCGTGGACGTACGCAACGGCATCGCCCACGGTGTCACGCCGGCGTCCATCGCGAAGGCGATCGCCGACCATCCCGGGCCGGTGACAGCGGTCTACATCGTGAGCCCGAGCTATTTCGGGGCGGTCGCCGACGTGCCGACCATCGCCCGGTTGGTCCACGACGCGGGCGCCGTGCTCATCGTCGACTGCGCCTGGGGAGCCCACTTCGGGTTCCACCCGGACCTGCCCCCCTCCCCCGTGCGGCAGGGGGCCGACATCGTCGTCATGAGTACGCACAAGATGACGTCGTCCCTGCACCAGAGCGCGATGCTGCACCTCGGCGACACCGATCTCGCCGACACTCTGGAGCCCGCTCTCGAACGGGCCTATCGAATGACGACCTCCACGAGTGAGAGTTCACTGCTGATCGGATCGATCGATGTCGCCCGTCGCGACCTTCAACGGGGCGGGCCGCACGTCGACGACGCGCTGCGTGCCCTGGGAGCGGCGCGTGACCGCATTCGGGCGGAGCAAGGAATCTCGTTGATCGAGGACACCTTTTTCTCCCACCCGGACATCGTCGACCATGATCCCCTGCGCATGCCGATCGACGTCAGCGGGATCTGCGCGGATGCGCACGCCCTGCGGCTCACGTTGGCGCGCGACTTCGGCGTATGGGTGGAGATGGCGACGCGCACGACGCTCGTCCCGCTCGTGGGGATCGGCAAGCGAACCTCGTTCGACCGACTCATCGACGCCGTCCTCGAAACCCGGGGAGACGCGGTGCCGAACGAGATCGGCGACCCGGCGGACCTGCCGTCGCCCGGGAGAACACAGGTCTCTCCGCGTGACGCGTTCTACGCGCCGTCCGAGGTCGTCCCGCACACGGAGGCGGTGGGCCGGACGAGCGCTGACGCCCTTTCCGCGTATCCTCCGGGAATCCCCAATATTCTGCCCGGTGAGGAAATCACTCGACCCGCCGTCGACTTCCTACTGCAGGTTGCCCGTTCACCGGGCGGGTACGTTCGAGGCGCCGTGGTTCCCGACGTGAGTCGCTTTCGCGTGATCAGGAAGCCGTAGCGGACATCGATTCTCGGGAATCGGACCGCAACGCCTCTTCGGTCACGCCCCGCGTCAGGAGGCCCGGACTCCGGAATGCGTGCGCAGCTGCAACCAGACGCTCAAGCACGAATCGGCATCCTCCAGGTCCACTCCTGTCAGTTCGGAGAAGCGGCGAAGCCGATACCGCAGCGTGTTGGGGTGTACCTGGAGTTCCTGCGCCGCCCGGCTCACCTCGAACCGTGCCTCGAACCACGCCGCCACGCTGTTGGCGATCTCCCGATTGCGGGCCGAGGCGGTGAAGATCCGGGCGATCTCCGTATCACGCAGCCAGGGAGTTCTCGTCAGCTCGGCTGCGACGTGTCGCAGAATCACGTCCACCCGGACGTCGCGCAGGGTTGCGGTAGGCCGGTCCGAGCGGACGACGAGCGCCTCCAGCACGTCGTCCGCCTCGGCGCGCAGATCCGTGAGCGGCCGGGTCGCGTCATGGTCGACGGCGACCGCGCCGAACAGCCGTCGCCGCGCTCGGCTTCCCGGGATGCCGGTGATCGACTCGGCCAGGGAGGACGCGGCAGAGCTCACCTGATCGTCGGCGAGGAGGACGTAGACAACCCCTCCGGACACCGTGATCGGGGCGCTGGGGCGCAGAGCGCTGATCTGGCGTGCGACATTCTGTGTGGCGCCGGCCGCCGCCGAGGATTCGGACCGGTCCGCCCCTGTGCCCCCGAATCCGAACGCGAGCAGCGCGCGAGGCACATCGTCCCGCAAACGGAGCCGCGTACGGGCACCGTCCGCGTTCCCCGTTCCGTCGATGAGCGACCGCAGAGCGTCGCCGCGGAGTTCGTGATGGAGCTCGAAGGGACTGCGCGCACGCAGCATGTGCAACGCCGCCAACTGAGCGCCCTGCCGCAGAGCGGCTTCGTCACGAGGGCTCATGCCGTTTTCGCCCTCGATCGCCCAAATCGTGCCGAGCGGAAGGTCGCCGGCCTTGACGGCCATCGCCGCACGCGCGAGTTCGTCACCGTTGCGCTCGAACCTGACCACGCCGTCGGACCGCAGGATGCGCCCGTACCGTTCCCGATCTCCCGGATCGTGCGGAGCGCTCCGGTCGAGGATGCCTTCGCTGCGTACCGCGTCGATACGCTGGCCCGGAACGCTCGAGTAGGCGACGACGCGCTGAGAGAGATCCTCGATCGACACCGAGCCACCGATCGTCGCCGCGACCGCGTCGGCGATCACGTACAGCTCCTCGACACCGACGGCGGGTCCTCCATCGGACGGCGCCCAGTGCGATTCGATCACCGTGTCGAGCAGCGCGGCCAGCTCACGCCAGTTCAGCTCGCTGTCGAAAGACATCAGCGAAACCCCGGCCTCGGCTGCCGTGCGCAGGACCGTCGGCGTCGCCGACGCACCCGCTCGGAGGAACACCGCACCGAACCCACGCTCGGCGGCTTCCCTCACCGATGCCTCGATCTGCGGCACGTCGCCGTACCCCGCCAGTAGCAGGATGCCACCCGACACATCGGGTAGCCCCTCCCCCGGCCCCGCGATGACGGTGCTACGCACGAAAAGCGCGCCCGCGGCGGTCGACTCGACGAGAACGGTGACCTGCAGCGGGAGCACCCGCTGCAGCAGCTCCTCCAGGGAGCAGCCGGCAACTGGCCGATCAGACAAGTTCATTCGCGAATACTAGTCACATCGGCTACAGATTCGCCCCGGATGGAGTCCCTAGCCTGATCGTAAATCAGAAGGCGGGAACTCATATGACGACGTCGACCCTCGACGCATCAGACACAAATCCGAACGACGACGCGCGCGCATTGATTGAATTGTTCCCCGAAGGAACATATGTTGATGCCGAGGACGAGTTGGTCGTGGGAGGCGTTCGGCTGACGGATATCGCGCAGCGGTTCGGCACCCCTGCCTACGTGCTCGACGAGACCGCGCTGATCCGCCAGGCGACATTGTTCCGCGAGGCGCTGGCCGCCAGATGGCCGAACTCACGCGTTGTCTTCGCATCGAAAGCGTTCCCGGCGACAGCTGTCTATCGGACGCTCGCGGAAGCGGGGCTCGGAGCGGATGTCGCGGGCGGTGGCGAGCTTGTTCTCGCGCTCGGTGCGGGGGTTGAACCCGACACCATCGTGATGCACGGCAACGCGAAATCGGTGGACGAACTCCAGGCCGCGGTCGACGCGGGAGTGGGGCTCATCGTCATCGACAACTTCGATGACATCGCGAAGCTGGAAGAGATCGTCACCGGCCGCCAGGACGTCCTGATCCGTGTGCTCCCCGATGTCGCCGCCGAGACGCACGAGGCGCTGGCGACAGGAAAGCAGGGATCGAAGTTCGGTCTGCAGCGGGCAGACGCCCAACGGGCGATCGCTCGCCTCCGTTCCAGTGAGCACCTCGATCTTCGCGGTCTGCACATGCACATCGGAAGCCAGATATGCGAGGTCGAGCCCTATGTTGCGGCCGTGCGAGCACTCGCCTCCTACGGCGAGTTCGACATCTACGATCTGGGCGGCGGTCTGGGCGTCCGCTACACGTACGACGACGCTCCGCCGAGCGTCGAAGCCTGGCTCGACGGCCTCATCGGCGCCGCCACGAAGTATCTGCCGGCGCACGCGCAGTTGCTGATCGAGCCGGGCCGCAGCGTCGTGGCGCGAAGCGGGCTGACGCTGTACCGGGTCGTCTCGGTGAAGGAGGGACGACCGACGTTCGTCGCGGTCGACGGAGGCATGGGTGACAACCTCGAAGTGTCCCTGTACGGGCAAAGGTTCGAGGCGACCGTCGTGAACCGCGTCGGCGGCGGAGAGGCCGTGGACCTCGTCGGCAGGCACTGCGAATCCGGTGACCGGATCAGCACGGGTGTGGCGCTGCGCGAACCCCGGGTCGGCGATGTCGTGGCGGTGCCCGTGACGGGGGCGTACTGCCACACCATGTCGAACAACTACAACGGTGCCCGTCGGCCACCCGTGATCTTCGTCGGCGGGGGGCGGTCGCGTGCGGTGGTCCGCCGCGAGACCTACGAGGATCTGAGGCGCCGCGACCTCCTCGACCCCAAGGAAGGCGTGTGACATGTCCGAGATGACGAACGACCTCGTGATCCGCGGCGGTACCGTCGTCGACGGGACCGGAGCGCCGCGGAAGACCGCCGACATCGCCGTCTCGCACGGTCGAATCGTTCACGTCGGGGACATCGAGCCGGACGGGCGATTCGAACTCGACGCGACCGGGCTCGTCGTCGCTCCGGGGTTCGTCAACATCCTGAGCCACGCGTACGAGTCGCTGCAGCAGGACGCCCGTGGATTGTCGGACCTGTATCAGGGCGTCACCACGGAAGTCTTCGGAGAGGGATACTCGCTCGGCCCGGTCGTCGACCGCGCCGTCGAAATCGTCGATCCCACGCCCCGGGAAGACGGAGTCCGCACCGCCTTTCCGCGGTTGAACGACTTCCTCGAGAGCCTTGAGGCCAACGGCGTCGGACCGAACGTCGCGAGTTTCGTCGGCGCGCACAATCTCCGTGCGATCCGCGCCGGCGCGGACGAACGGCAGCTCACCGACGACGAACTCCGATCGGTCTGCGGCATCCTCGACGAGGAGCTCGCCGCCGGCGCACTCGGCGTCGGCTCGTCACTCCTGTACGCCCCCGGCATCTATGCCTCGACCGAGGAGCTGGCGGCGTACGCGGGAGTGGCGAGCGCGCACGGCGCCCTCTACATCTCACACATCAGGGACGAGGCCGCGCATCTGGAGAAGTCCGTCCGTGAGGTGATCGACATCGCCCGGATGTCCGCCGGCCGGGTACATGTGTGGCACCTCAAAGCCTCCGGCCGTGACAACTGGCACCGGATGGCCGAAGCGATCCGCCTGATCGCGGACGCGCGGGAGGAAGGGATGGAGATCAGCGCCGATCTCTATCCCTACGAGGCAGGCGGTACGAGCCTGGCCGCGTGCATTCCACCGTGGTACTTCGACGGCGGAGAGAAGGCCCTGTTGAAACGTATCGCGGACCCGGTCGGCAGGGCGCAGATCATCGCGGACATCCGGGTGCCGGGCGGCACGTGGGAGAACATCTATCTCGATGCGGGCGGCGCCGAAGGTGTCCTGCTCCAGGGCGGACGCGGCTCGAACGCCGAGGCTGCCGGAAAGACGTTGGCGCAGTTCAGTGCCCTCCGTGGCTACGGCGATCCCCTCGAAGCGCTCCTGGATCTCGTGGCCGAGGACCCGCACACGGAGGCCCTCTACTTCTGCATGTCGGAGGAGAACATCCGCCTCGGTCTGGAACAGTCGTGGGTGAGTGTGTGCTCCGACGCCGAAGCGGCCTCGACGGAGCCGCCGTTTTCGGACTCCCCGACACACCCGCGAGCCTACGGCTCCTTTGCGCGCGTCCTCGGTCCATACGTGCGTGACGGCCTGCTGACGCTGGAGGAGGCCGTGCGTCGCATGACGAGCCTGCCGGCGGACACGCTGAGACTCGTCGGACGAGGGAGGGTCAAGGCAGGCGAGTGGGCCGACCTCGCGATCTTCGATCCGGACGCGGTCCAGGATCACGCGACGTACTCCGAACCCCACCGCTACGCCACAGGAATGCACCACGTGCTCGTCAACGGCCGCTTCGCACTGCGTGACGGGAACCCCACGGGCGCACTCGCGGGTCGGGCACTGAGGCGCGGCGTGCGCTGACGCACCCGAGGACGCCCCCGCAACATTCATCATCACTTCACGGAGAAGAACACCATGGCGATCACCAAGATCACCCTTGCTCCCGACTTCACCAAGGCCGTTCGCGGGGTGCTGGAGGACACCTCGTGGGCGGCCGGCCTCTCCCTGGCGATCACGGACCGGGACGGAGTTCTCGCACAGACGTCCGCCGGATTCGCCGACCTCGCCGCCGGGAGCCCCGTCCGTGACGACACGCTCTTCGAGATCGGTTCGATCTCCAAGGGATTCACAGCGGCACTGATCCTTCAGGCACGGGACAGCGGGCTGCTCGACCTGGACGCGCCGGTGACCCGCTACCTGCCCTGGTTCGCGGTGAAGTCGAAGTTCGCGCCGATCACCGTCCGGCATCTGCTGAACCACACGGCGGGTATCGTCGGCGGCGCGGAGTACACGGGCGAGTCCGCGTTCGAGGTCTGGGCGCTCCGCGACACGGAAGCGACGACCCCGCCCGGCACCTGGCACTACTACTCCAACACGGGTTACAAGGCGCTCGGCCTCGTTCTGCAGGCGGTCCACCGCCGGCCCTACGAGCAAGTACTCGCCGAGCGCCTGCTCGATCCGCTCGCCATGACCGGATCGCACGCGGCGATCACGCACGACACACGCCGCCGTCTCGCCGTCGGCTACGGTCCCTTCTACGACGACCGGGCGCCTCGTCGCGCTGATGGACTGGCGCCGGCGGACTGGCTCGAGACGGCCACCGCCGACGGCAGCATCGCCTCCACGGCCTCGGAGATGACCGCGTGGATACGACTCCTGCTGGGGGACGGCAGCGGCCCAGGCGACGTCCGCCTGCTGCGGACCGCCAGCCTGCACGAGATGTTCACCGACTGCGTCGAGGCCGAGGAACCGCCCTACACCTACGGGCTCGGCATGTATGTGTACCAGCGTGCGGGCCGCGAGTACGTCGCGCACACCGGAGGAATGGTCGGCTACAACGCCGCTCTCGTCTGCGACCGCGAACGGGGCCTGGGCGCTGTCGTCCTCGCGAACGGCAGCGGAGCGTGGTCGGACGTCGCCCACTTCGCGATCGATTGGGTCGACGCCGCGCTGTCCGGTCGCCCGTCACCCGCGCTCGTGCTGCCCGAGTCCGCGCTGGAGGAAGCGCCGCAGGAGCCCAGCGTCATCGAGGAACCGCCTGCGGAATGGAAGCCCGTCGTCGGCCATTACCGCGGCTACAACCCGTGGCTTTCCAACATCCGGGTGCAGTGCAGCGGAGGCCGTCTCTGGGTCTGGCAGGGCGACTTCGCGAGCGACCTCGGCGAGCCGCTGGTTCCGCTGCCCGACGGCAGCTTCCGCATCGGTGAGGACGAGCGTTCACCGGAGCGGCTGGCTTTCGACGTCGTCCTCGACGGCAAGGCGACCCGGGCGACGTTGTCGGGCTACCCGCTGTACCGGACGTTCACTCCGTGACGTGCGTTGCGCAACACCGCCGGGGCGAGCGGCTCGTCATCGGCCCATGTCCTCGGTGCTTCGCCTTCCGCGCTCGCCAGGCACCGGAACGACGTCAGAACCAGAGAAAGGTGCGGCTCGGATGATTCCGGTCATCGACGGACACAATGACCTCGCGTGGGCGCGTCGCGCACACCACGGTTACGCCTCGGCAGGACTTGACGAGCACGTGCCCGGGCTGCACACCGATCTCCCACGGCTGACGGCCGGCGGCGTCGGCGGACAGTTCTGGTCGGTATGGGTCGATCCGGAACTTGTGGGCGCGGACCAGGTGACGGCGACGCTCGAGCAGATCGACTTCGTCCACCGTCTCGTCGACGCCTACCCCACTCGGCTACGGTTCGCCCGGACAGCGGCGGATGTACGCGCTGCCTTCGACGAGGGACGAATCGCCTCCCTGATCGGGGTCGAAGGCGGGGCGCAACTGGGTGGCTCGCTCGCCGTGTTGCGTCAGTACGCCCGGCTCGGAGCGCGCTATCTCACCCTCACCTGGTCACGGACCACGCACTGGGCAGACTCGGCGACGGACGACGCACGGCACGGAGGCCTCACCGACTTCGGCCGGGATGTCGTCAAGGAGATGAACCGGATCGGCGTCCTGGTCGATCTCGCCCACGTCTCCCCGGCGACGATGCGAGACGCGCTGGCCGTGAGCACGCGGCCCATGATCGTGAGCCACTCGGGCGCCCGCCGGATCTGCGACCACCCCCGTAACGTCCCCGACGATGTTCTGGCCGCTGTCGGCGCCACCGAGGGCGTCGTCATGGTCGCCTTCGTGCCGTCGTTCCTCACAGCCGAGTGCCACGCGTGGGAACGTGCCGGTGAGCAGGGGGAGATGCCCCCGGTGGGCATCGCCGATGTAGCCGATCACATCGAGCACGTGCGCGAGGTCGCGGGCGTCCATGCGGTGGGCATCGGCGCCGACTACGACGGAACCGACCGGATGCCGGCGGGTCTCGAAGACGTCTCGCGCTACCAGGAGCTTCTGCACGAGCTCCGCCGCCGCGGCTGGAGCGAACCCGACCTGGAGCGCCTCGCCCACGGCAACATCCTGCGCGTGCTGGAGGTCTCCGACGCGGATCACCTCTCCTTCCTCCGGGGCACCTCCGACGGCAGCGGGACGTGGACCGCGTGAACGACAGACACAGCGCATCGATGCGGCCGGCCGTCTCCGAGACGGACGCGGAGACCATCGCGCGGGACTGCTACGGCATCGAGGCGGTGGCGCGCGAGCTGGGCAGCAACCAGGACCGCAATTTCCTCCTGCGGGAACCCGACGGAACGCGCAGCGTGCTGCGGATCGACAACCCGACCTTCGGGGACGACGCCCGTGATGCCCAGCACGCCGCACTGGACGCCTATCGCGCCGCGGGCATCCCCGTTCCTGTTGTCCTGGCCGGTCCGAACGGGGAGCTGACACAGCGCAGCGGCGGCGGATATGCCGTTCGGCGCAGTGAGTTCGCAGACGGCGAACCGATGCTCGACGCGGGTTACTTCGCCCCCGTGGTGCTGCAGGAGTTCGGCGCTCTCGCGGCCTCGTCCGTGAACGCGCTCGCAACTCTCGCGCATCCGGGACTGGACCGCGAGCACATGTGGGTCATGGCGGTCGCGCATCGGGAAGTCGGGAGGTGTGCGCCCGCGATCCGCGATCGCGCGCTCCGTCAACGCGTGACCGCCGCCGCCGGCGAGGCCCGATCCGTCCTTGACGAAGTCGCGAGCGGCCTGCCGATCCAAGCGATCCACGGTGATCTCACCGACGACAACGTCATGGGGGTACGCGGGGAGGACGGCCGTCTGCACCCGCGCGTCGTGCTCGATCTCGGTGACCTCGCCTATGGCTGGCGCGTCGCAGAGCTCGCGATCACGGCGTCGTCGCTGCTGCATCACGAACCGGAGCGTCCGCTGCGCGTGTTCGACGCGGTCGAGGCGTTCCATTCCCGTGCGCCGCTGTCGGACACCGAGGCGCGAGCCCTGTGGCCGCTCATCGTCCTGCGCGGCGCCATCCTCGTCGCGAGCGGATGGCGGCAACTGGAGATCGACGGCGACAACGCGTACGCACGCGACCGAATCCGCGTCGAGCAGGCGATCTTCGATGCGGCGACGTCTGTGCCGCTTGCCGAGGCCGTCGAGTACGCGACCGTGCGTCTTCGCTCCGCCGACCCTCTCGCGGTGCCGGATCGCCTCGGCGCGGATGCCCCGGAGCCTCACCCGAAACGCGCCCGGTCCTTGCCTGTCCGTTCTCTGCTGCCCGAGATCGCCGGCGACGTTGTCGTGGTGGACGCCGGTGTGGAGAGCCCGTGGCTGGAGGCCGGGCGGTGGCTCGACGCCGACGCGGAGGACCGCCTCGTGGCGCGAGCCTTCGCCGGTGGCTCCGCGGTCGCGGTGCTTCCCTTCGGCGTCTACCGCCTCACCCGCACGACGATCGACTGCCCGGACGCCGCGGCGACCTGGCCCATCGGCACGGAACTGCATGTTGCCCCGGGGCCCCGGCTCGTGGTGACGACTCCCGTCGAAGCCACCGTGTTCGCCGCGGGCGAGCACGGCGTCAGGCTCCGCCTCGGCGACGGTTGGTATCTCGACATCGACGGTTTTTCCGTCGATGTCGAAGTGAACAGCGTCCTTTCGCCGGGAACGCGCCTGGGCCTGCTCCCCTCCGCGTCGGAATCGCGCCGCCTCTGCGTCACCCTCATTCGCGCCGACGCGGTCGAAGGCCCGTCGCCGCCCGTCGACGCGGTCAAGGAACCGGACACCGGGCGTTCGGGACTGGTCACGCCGGAGCGGGTACCGGCATGGTCGGCTCTCGCCCGCGACCCGGCCGGTCTGCTCGGCCTCCCTTCGCAGGCCGAGCGGGACCAGTCGGCCGACGAACAGCGACGCCGCGAGCAGATCCTCGCCGGCGCCCAGGAGCGCTATTACGAGCATCCGATGCAGATCGAACGCGGTTGGCGTCACCACCTCGTCGACACCACGGGCCGCGCCTACCTCGATCTCGTCAACAACGTGGCCGGCCTCGGGCACGGGCACCCGGGTGTCGCCGACGCTGTCGACCGGCAGATTCGCATCCTCAACACGAACTCGCGCTTTCTCTACCGCGAGCTGGCCGAATACAGTGAGCGACTTCTCGCGCTGCTTCCTCCACATTCGCCGCTCGACACCGTCGTGCTCGTGAACTCCGGATCCGAGGCCGTCGATCTCGCCCTGCGGCTCGTGCAAGCGGCGACCGGCCGCAAGACCGTCGTCGCACTTCGGGAGGCCTATCACGGGTGGACAATGGCCAGTGACGCGGTCACCACCAGCGCCTACGACAACCCGTACGCTCTCGATACACGTCCCGAGTGGATTCACGTCGCGGACGTTCCCAACCGCTTCCGCGGTACATACCGAGGCGCGGCGGAGGACCGGTCGGTCGGCGCTCGCTACGCCGCGGATCTCGGAGCCGATCTCGACAAGCTCGCACGCCGTGGCCGCCCGGCGGCCGGATTCATCTGCGAATCGGTGCTCGGCAACGCCGGCGGAGTCCTGCTGCCGGAGGGATACCTCGCCGATGTCTACGCGCGGGTGCGCGCGGCGGGCGGCTTGTGCATCGCCGACGAGGTCCAGGTCGGCTTCGGGCGCACGGGGGCGGGCTTCTGGGGATTCGAGCGGTCCGCAGTCATGCCGGATGTCATCGCCATCGCGAAGCCGATGGGCAACGGTTTCCCCATCGGGGGAGTCATCACCTCGCGGGCCGCGGCGGACGCCCTCACCTCCCAGGGGCAGTTCTTCTCCTCGACCGGCGGAAATCCGCTCTCCTGCCGCGTCGGGCTCGCGGTGCTCGACGCCATGGAGGCCGAGGGCACTCAGCGGAACGCGCGGGAGATCGGTCGTCACCTTGCGGCCGGTTTCCGGGCGCTCGCGGAACGGCACGGCATCATCGGGCCGATCCACGGCGAGGGCCTCTATCTCGGCGTGGAACTGGTCCGCGACCGGGACACCCTCGAACCGGCGGCGCAGGAAGCCGCGGCGATCTGCGAACGCCTGAGGGAACTGGGCGTGATCGTCCTCACCACGTCCGAACGATCGAACGTTCTGAAGGTCAAACCGCCCCTGTGCATCACGGCCGAGAGCGCCGACTACGCGGTCGCCGCTCTCGATCGTGTCCTCACCGAGGGATGGTGACGACACATGCGAGGCGCAGCATCCGCACGCAGATCGCTCACCACGCGACCACTTCGGAGAACACGATGACATGGCGCATGCCGTCCGAGACCGCCCCCCATGCACGCACATGGATGGCCTTCCCCCGTGAAGGCCGCAACCTGGGGGAAGGCGACACGTTCAAGCAGACGGGTTACGACTCCTGGACCACCGTCGCGCACGCAATCGCCGACTTCGAACCGGTGACCATGGTCGTCGATCCGACCGAGCGGGACCGCGCGAGGCGCATGCTGGGCGGACACATCGACCTCGTCGAGGCTCCTCTCGACGAGTTCTGGATGCGGGACTTCGGCCCGACGTTCGTCGTCGACGACGAACAGCCGGGCGTCCTCGGCGCGGTCGAATGGATCTTCAACGGCTGGGGCGACCCGGAGTGGTCCGAGTGGCGCCTGTCCGCCGACATCGCCCGCCGGGTGACCGATCTGGTCGGCGCCGAAGCTGTGCGATCCCTGCTGGTGAACGAGGGCGGCGGCATCCACGTCGACGGCGAGGGCACGGTACTGGCGACGAAGACGGTCCAGCTCGATCCCCGACGCAACCCGTTCGCGCGCCGGGACCACGTCGAGGCGGAGTTCATGCGCACGCTCGGTGCGACCAAGGTCGTATGGCTGGCCCGGGGACTGACGCGCGACTACGAGCTGTTCGGAACGAAGGGCCACGTCGACATGGTCGCGACGATCCCCTCCCCCGGGGTGCTGCTGCTGCACACGCAGACCGATCCCGATCACCCCGACTTCGCCGTGACCCGCGACCTGCGCGCTCGGCTCGCGGATGAGACGGACGCCGCCGGCCGCCGGTTCCGGATCATCGAAGTCCCGGCGCCCACGGCCATCCGCGACAAGGACGGATTCGTGGACTACTCCTACGTCAACCACCTCGTAGTCAACGGAGGAATCATTTCGTGCGGATTCGGAGACGACCGAGCGGACCGCGCCGCTCGTGACATCCTCGAATCGGCCTATCCCGGACGGCGTGCCGTCACCGTCGATTCCCGGGCGATCTTCGCCCGCGGCGGGGGTATTCACTGCATCACCCAGCAGCAGCCCGCTCTCACCCCGGAGGAGGTCGCCCGATGACATTCGAGGTCTACGAGGCATCCATCGCAGAGCTGCGCCACGCCCTCGAATCCGGTACCGCGCGGTCAGTGGACCTCGTGAACGCGTACCTCGCACGCATCGCGGCGTACGACCGGCCGGAGAGCGCGACGGCTCTCAACGCCATGGTCGTCATCAATCCCGAAGCCCTCGACGAGGCCCGTGCGTCCGACGAGCGCCGGGCGCGACGTGAAGTCCGGGGGCCGCTGGACGGAATTCCCTACACGGCGAAGGACAGCTTCCTCGTCCGCGGGCTGACCGCAGCCTGCGGCAGCCCGGCCTTCGCCGACCTTGTCGCGCAACGTGACGCGTACACGATCGAACGGCTGCGAGCCGGCGGAGCAATCTGTCTCGGCCTGACGAACATGCCACCGATGGCCAACGGCGGCATGCAGCGAGGTGTTTACGGCCGCGCGGAAAGTCCCTACAACGCCGACTGGTTGACGAGCGGATTCGGCTCGGGGTCGTCCAACGGGTCGGGAACCGCCACGGCCGCCTCGTTCGCGGCATTCGGCCTGGCCGAAGAGACATGGTCGTCAGGCCGGACTCCCGCTTCGAACAACGCGTTGTGCGCGTACACGCCGTCTCGCGGTGTGATCTCGGTACGCGGCAACTGGCCGCTCGTGCCCACGATGGATGTCGTGGTCCCGCACACGCGCACCATGGCCGACATGCTCGAAGTGCTGGACGTGGTCGTCGGCGACGACGAGGACGGTCGCGGCGACTTCTGGCGAGCCCAGCCCTGGATATCGCTTCCCGCCGCTTCCGATGTACGCCCGAAGGTCTATCCGTCTCTCGCGCCCGCGAATGCGGTGGCCGCGAACCGCACGCTTTCCGGAATCCGCCTCGGCGTCCCGGCGATGTACATCAATGCCGACCCCGAGGCCGGCACGAACCCCGAGGGAGGAATCGGAGGTCCCACGGGGCAGCGCATCCATACCCGCGCGTCGGTTGTCGAGCTGTGGAACGCGGCTCGCCGCGATCTCGAAGCGGCCGGAGCAGACGTGCTCGAGGTCGATTTCCCGGTCGTCTCGAACTACGAAGGCGACCGGCCCGGCGCTCCCACGGTGAAGACCCGAGGACTCGTCCGTCCCGCGTTCCTCATCCGGGAGATCGTCGATCTCTCGGCGTGGGCATGGGAAGACTTCCTCCGCGCCAATGGCGATCCTGCACTGTCGACCCTCGCAGGCGTCGACGGCGCGACGATCTTTCCCCACCCGGTCGGCGCCCTGCCGGACCGCTACACCGGCTTCGATGACGACATCGCCGAATATCCCCAGTGGGTGCGCGAGCACGCGTACGCCGCGTTGACGGACATTCCCGAACTGGAAGCGGGTCTGCGGGGGCTGGAGGAAACCAGGCGCGTCGACCTCGAAGAGTGGATGGACGAGCGGGAACTCGACGGGGTCGTGTTTCCGGCCGTCGCGGATGTCGGCCCCGCGAACATGGACGTCAACCCGGCATCGGCCGATCTGGGCTGGCGAAACGGGGTGTGGGTGGCCAACGGCAACCTCGTCCCACGCCACCTCGGCATCCCCACGATCACCGTACCCATGGGGACGATGCACGACATCGGAATGCCGGTCGGGCTCACGTTCGCCGGACGGGCCTACGACGACACCAGGCTCCTCGCGATCGCCGCCGCGTTCGAGGCGACGGGGGAAAGGCGCACATCGCCGCCGCGCACGCCCCCGCTCGACCGAGGCTGAGCCCACATCCTGCCCGGTCAGCCGGGTCACCAGCCTCGCCCAGGCCCCCTGCCCTGCATCCGACCAGGTCGGGTCGGCCTGGCCGACCAACCGCTTCGGCTCCGGGCCGTAGTCGATTTTCAGGGCGTAGTGCACGGCGTCGTATCCGCCATTGCCCAGGGCTGCGCCGGCTCACCGCGGGCAACCCGACCCCCGGCCGTGTCCTACGGCGGCGTCTCGGCCGCTCTCCCGGCCCGCACCGCCGAGCGCGTCTGCATCATGTATCGCGGACGTCTCGTCGAATCCGGTGCGGTGGACCGGATCCTCGACCATCCGACCGATCCGTACACATCGAGCTGTTGCCGTCGATCCCTCGGTCGGGTGCCGTCTGGGTCGAGGCACCCGTCTCGACGGAGGTCCGACTCCGGTGGCGTGTCGTCGTCGGGCCTACTCGGCGGCTTTCGCGGCCAGTTCGTAGCAGCGGATGCGTGCGTCGGCATCGTGGACGGAGGCGTACAGCATCAGTTCGTCCGCGCCGGTCTGCTCCACGATCTCCGCGAACCGCCGCCGTACGGTCGTGACCGTGCCGCGTGCCTGAGCCGCACCGGTGGCCTCCACGTGGGCGCGGGTCTCCTCCGGGATCTCGTGGACGGCCGCCTCCTCCGGGGACGGCAGCGCCGACGAGGTCTGCCTGGATCGCGCCACGTCGGTCGGTCGGGCCAGACGTGCGGCCTCCGCCTCGGTGTCCGCCACGACCGTCTCGACCGCGACCATCACATGCGGCCGGTCCGCCCACCGTGACGGGGTGAACAGTTCCCTGTAACGCACTGCCGTGGCGATGGTGCGGTCCGGCCGGATGTGGTGCGCCAGCGCGATCGGCAGTCCCAGTCGCGCCGCCAGTTCCGCACTGGCCGGGCTGGACGCGAGCAGCCACGGGCGGGCGCCGCCCCCGTCCGATTGCCGGCCCGCGATCAGCCGCACGCCGCTTTCGCCGGAGAGGTGACGCAGCACGGCGGCCACGTCCTCGCCGTACTCCGTCTCCGTGCCCGGTTCGCCGCCCCGGCGCAACGCCCGCACGATCGACTCGTCGAAGGTACCCGGTCCCCGGCCCATGCCCATGTCGATGCGATCCGGATGCAGCGTCGCCAGTGTGGCGAACTGTTCCGCGAGCGCCAGCGGCGCGTGGTTGGGCACCAGGACACCGCCGGACCCGAGTCGGATCCGGCCGGTCCGTGCCGCGAAGTGCGCGATCAGAACCGCCGGCACCACGCTCGCGGAAAGGTCGGTCCCGTGATGCTCGGCGAACCAGACACGCCGGTATCCGAGATCGTCAAGACGACTCACGGTTCGGCTGGTCGCCGCGAGCGACTCGGCGGCGGTGCGTCCCTGCTCCGCGATCACGAGATCCAACGCGGACAGTGGGATCGGCATGAAGTGAGTCCCCATTTCCTGGTGATCGGCTCGGGGTGTCGTCGGATGGTGGGTCCGGTGCCGGTGCCCGTGCCGGCCCCGCAACCCGACGGGTCCGGAAACCACACCCACGAACCCGTGAGCCGGAACGGCCCCGTTTGCCGGGGGACTCGGACTTGTGGCCCGTGCCGGTCCTGGCCGGCCGGCGTCGTGGCGCCGGAATCGGCGGCCCGGCCGAACCCGTCGTCCCGGTGTGGGCGTCGTGGATGCCGACGCCGTCGTCACTGTGGCGATTGTCGGCGCGCCGCCCGGGTTTCGGTGGTGCGTCGGCGGAGTTCCGGCCGCGCGAGCGTGGGTGGGACGTAGGCGACGTCGACGGGTCCGACGTCGGTTCCCGGTCGCACGATCTCGTCGATGCCGTCGAGCAGGTCGTCGTCGAGGATCGTGTCCGCTCCCGCGAGGAGGGCGTCGAGCTGTTCGGGTGTGCGTGGGCCGATGATCGCCGAGGTGACCGCGGGGTGGGCGGTCACGAATGCCAGTGCGAGGTGGGGCAGCGACAGTCCGGCCTGCTCGGCGATCCGGGCGAGTGCTTCGACGGCGTCGAGCTTGCGTTCGTCGGTCATGTGCTGCCGTGCCCAGTGCAGGCGCCCGGCCGAGGCAGTTTCCCCGCTGCCCTTGCGGAGGCGACCGGCGAGCAGGCCCATCGCCAGCGGGCTCCACACCAGGACACCCAGCCCGTAGCGCTCGCAGACCGGCAGGATCTCGCGTTCGATCCCGCGGTTGAGGATCGAGTAGTGCGGCTGTTCGGAGCGGAAGCGGGCGAGCCCGCGCTGTTCGGCCACCCACTGGGCTTCGACGATGTCCGAGGCGGGCAGGTTGGAGTGGCCGATCGCACGGATCTTGCCCGCACTCAGCAGGTCGGTCAGCGCGCCGAGGGTTTCCTCGATGTCGGTGCCGGGCTCGGGGTGGTGGGCCTGGTAGAGGTCGATGTGGTCGACACCCAGGCGGCGCAGCGACCCTTCGACCGCGGAAACGATCCACCGGCGGGAGCTGCCGCGATGGTTGGGGTCGGATCCCATCGGGCCGTTGAATTTCGTGGCCAGGACGACGTCGTCGCGGCGGCCGCGCAGGGCCTTGCCGACGATCTTCTCGGCTTCCCCATCGCCACCGTAGACGTCGGCGGTGTCGATGACGTTGATGCCGCCATCGAGGGCGCGGTGGACGATGCGGACGCACGCGTCGGGGTCGGGGTTGCCGTACGGGCCGAACATCATGGTGCCCAGGGTGTAGGCACTGACCTGGATGCCGGTCCGGCCGAGCGGACGGGTTCGCATGGGTTTCTCCTGGGGTGGAGGTGTGCGGCCGGACCGGCCGCACACCTCAGGAAACGGTCAGGCCGGGGTGTACTCGCGAGGCGTGTGGCCGGACCGGCCGCACACCTCACGGAACGGTCAGGCCGGGGTGTACTCGGCCGCGACGTCGACGATCCAGGTGACGCCGAAGCGGTCGGCCAGCATCCCGAAGGCGGGCGCCCACTGGGCGGGACCGAACGCCTCGATCACGGTCGCGCCCTTGGCGAGGCCCTCCCACACGGGGGTGACCTCGTCGACGCTGTCGCCGCGGACGGACAGGAAGAACGGCTCCCGGGTGATCGTGGTGCCGTTTTCCCGACGCGTGGTAGGCGCGCCGTGGGCGGCCGGCGAGTGCTCGCCGGGCACGTCGTAGGCCATGACCCGGAAGCCGTTGTCGGCGACGACCTGGCCGAACACGACGTTCGTCGCGCCGGGCAGTTCGGCGGGCATTCCGAAGTCGGCGTAGGTGGCGACGGTGAGCCGGCCGCCGAAGACCGACTGGTAGAACTCCAGGGCTTCGCGGGCCTGGCCGTGGAAGTTCAGGTGGGCGACAGCGTTGAGCGACATCGTGTTCCGGTCCTTCACGAGTGATTTCCGGTGCCGGAGGTTTCCGGCGACGAGACCGACGATGTCGGCAGTACAGGTCGGAGAACGTCCGCTACCGGTGCCATGGTGAAAACATGCCGATCGCCTCCTCGACGACGACCTCCAGCCGGCTGCTGGCGCTGCTGTCCATGCTGCAGGCCCGCCGCGACTGGCCGGGCGGCCTGCTCGCCGAGCGGCTGGGCGTCAGCGCGCGAACCGTGCGCCGCGACGTCGACCGGCTGCGCGAGCTGGGTTACCCCGTGCAGGCGTTCAAGGGCCCCGACGGCGGCTACCGGCTCGAAGCGGGCAGCCGGGTGCCGCCGCTGCTGTTCGACGAGGAGCAGGCGGTCGCGCTGGCCGTGGCGCTGCGGATCGCCGTCGGGACGGGCGCGGGCATCGAGGAGGCTGCCGCGCGGGCGCTGGCCACCGTGCGGCAGGTGTTGCCGTCGCGGTTGCGGCAGCGGGTCGACGCCCTCGAGATCGGCGCGGCCGGGCACGGCGCCGATCCGCAGGTCGATACCGGGATCCTGCTGACGCTGAGTGCCGCGGTCCGCGCCGGGGAGGAGCTGCGGTTCGACTACCGCTCACCGGGGCGCACCGAGGATGCCGAGCCGCGCCCGCCTCGCCGGGTGCAGCCGCATCACCTGGTGGTGCGGGCCGGGCGCTGGTACGTCGTCGGCTGGGACCCCGACCGCGGCGACTGGCGGACCTTCCGTGTCGACCGGATGACACCGCGGATCCCGACCGGGCCGCGGTTCGCTCCCCGTGAAGTGCCGGGCGGGGACGTGACCGCCTTCCTGGCGGCCCGGTTCAAGGGTTCCGGGAGCACGGACGCCTGGCCCTGCCGTGGCGAGGTGATCCTCGGCCTGCCGGTGGCGGAGGTGGCCCCGTTCGTCGGCGACGGTGGCGTCGAGGAGCTCGGCGCCGACCGGACCAGGCTGACGACGGGATCCTGGTCCTGGGCCGCCCTCGCGGCGGCGTTGGCCCGCTTCGACACCGAGATCGAAGTGGTCGCCCCGCCCGAGTTGCGCGAGGCGTTCGCGGAGCTGTCCCGCCGCGCCGGCCGCGCTGCGGGAACCGGATAGGCCGGCAG
>NZ_JBHZAV010000116.1:0-30069 GCF_042754445.1 Embleya sp. NPDC059213 | reverse complement strand
GGGCACGTTGGTGGGCCTGGGCGGCCAAGAGCACGAGCGGCACGAATCCGCTCGCCGATCGCAACGGCGAGCAGTGCGACCGCAACCAGGCGACCACCGCGTGGTACCTCGCGGGCAGCTCCGAGGGCCCGGCGATCCGGCGTTGCCGGATGGTCACCCGGGCACCCGTCGCGTTCCCGGTGGTGAACCTGAAGGGCACCCAGGCGGAGTGTGCGCGGTTCATGGCCGACGCCAAGGGCTCGGTCGAGTTGGACGGCAAGCAGATCCGGCCGGACCGGTTCGACGCCGCGCCGATCCGCTTCACCGGGGTCGAGGGCAATGCGGTCACCGGCAACGCCGAGGAGGTGAACACCTACGCGTGCGGCCTGTGGGTGCAGTTGGCCCCGCTCGGCGAGGGCACCCACACGCTCGCCGTCCGCGGCTCCGCGGGCACGGTGACCACCGTGGTGGACTACACCCTGAACGTCACGGCGCGCTGACCGGCGGTCGGTGGGCGCGCAGGGCGGTGACGTGCGTGTCACGGGAGACCGGGCCACCGAAGCGTAGTCGGTCGTAGGCGGTGAACTCCGGCTCCAATAGGTCGAGTTCGTCGACCAGCGCAGCCAGGGCCGCGGTCGACGTCGGGGAGTCCCGGTCGGCCGCGGCCAGGGCGGCGTCGATCGCGGCGACCAGGTCGCCCTTGCGGCGGATGGTGGTCGGCGACACCGCGTGCAGGCAGACGTATTGGCCGCTGAGGTAGGCGTGCCACTCCTCCTCGCCCTCGGCCGGATCGTCCCAGTGCCGGAGGAACCAGGCCCGCAGCCGATCCGTGCCGCCGGCCGCGTCGGCGAGGGCGAACAGGTCGGCGGGCACCATCTCGGCGCCGTCCGAGCGCAGATACCCGGGCAACGGCAGCAGCCGGGCGAGCATCAGCTCGCGCACCTCGTCCGGAGCACGTCCGAGTCTGCGGCACAGCGCGCCCAACTCGACGAACTGCCGATCCACGTACGCGTCGTCCGCCGCCGTCATCGGGTGATCCCCGTTGACCTCTCGAAACCGCACGGCCACGGCCCGCGCAGCCGCCGATCGCCGATCGCCTGGCCCCACCATCGCCCCGCCTCCACTTCGTCCCCGAACACCCACCCTCGGAAGCTAGTCCGCCGATTTTTCGGCGCCCGCCGAACGATCCGCGTGCTACCGGGGGCCGGCCTGCCAAGGTGGTGGGATGACTGCTCCCCTGCGCGACTACGGGTATGTCGGACCGGCGGACATCCGAGCCGAGGCCGTGCGGGCCGACACCGAGGGCCGGCCGATGCGCTCGGCGGCGGACTTCGCGGCCTGGGTCCAGGCGCAGGAACACGACGAGCCCTTCACGTATGTGGTCGGACTCGACGGGGTGTTGCGGCTCGCGCCGCGGCGCGGTGAGCATGTCGCCTGCGCGGCCGGCGAGCGGGTGCTCGCCGCGGGCGAGGTGGCGTTCGCGATCGAGGACGGAGGGTGGGCGGTGGTCGAGATCGGCAACCAGTCGACCGGCTACTGCCCGGAGCCGCGCTCGTGGCCGGCGGTCGCGGCGGCGCTCGCCCGGATCGGGGTGGCCGGCCCCGAGGGGTTCACCCACGAGTTCGTCTTCCGGCGGTGTCCGGATTGCGGGGAACGCAACGTGGTCAAGGAGGGCGACTTCGTGTGCGCGTGTTGTGCGGCCGAGCTGCCGGCGGATTGGAACTTCGAGTGAACGCCCAGGTCACGGGCGTGCGCTGACAGCTCGGCGGGCGTCGGGGTGGGCGCTGACAGCGGAGTGTGGCGGTGGTCAGCGCGCTGTGCGGGGGTTGCCGGCGGTGCGGCGGATGCTCTACGACATGGACACCACGAGCAGCACCACCGCCAAGACCCCCCAAGTGATCGGCTCCTTCGTCCGCTTCGTCGTCTTCGGCGGCGGTGTCGGCCTCGCGAGCAGCGTGACCCTGATCCTGCTCTGCGGCCACCTGCCGTTCGCCGCGGCCAACGCGCTGGTGACCGTCGGCTCGACGCTGATCGCGACCGAGTTGCACAGCCGATTCACCTTCGGCCGGGACAAGCCCGGCACGAGCGACCACGTCAAGGCGGCGCTGACGGTACTGGTCTGCTACCTGTTCACCACGGCCGCGATGCTGACCCTGCAGGCGATCCAGCCGCAGGCCGGCGTGCTGGTGCGGCAGGCGGTCTACCTCTCCGCCTCCGGCCTGGCCGGCATCGGCCGGTTCGCCTTCATGCGACTGGTGATCTTCGCGAAGAAGAGCCCGACCGGCCCGAAGGCCACGCCGCGTGTGCTCGCCCGGGAAGCGGTGGCGACGGCGGCCTGACCGGCGGCGCCCGGACGGCGACCGCGACGACCGACGGGTCGGCTCGCGGGGAACGGCGACTGTGTCCCGCCGACTCCCCGTTCGAGCCGACCCGTACGTCGTCTCAGGCGACGAAGCAGAACTCGTTGCCCTCCGGATCGAGCATCACCCGGAACGATCCCTGCTCGTCGGTGACCGCGGGCCCCCGCGCACTCGCCCCGAGCGAGATCGCCAGCGCCACCGCCGCGTCCAGATCGGCCACCCTCAGGTCCAGGTGCAACCGGTTCTTCCCGGCCTTGTCCTCGGGCACCGGCTGGAACGCCATCCGCGCCGAGCCGGGCGGTTCGACGTGCGACCACCCCCGCGCCCGATCCACCGGCTCCCCACCCAACAGCCCGGCCCAGAACCGGACCAACAACCCCGGCTCCCGGGCGTCCACCACGATCTGATGCAACTCGACACGCATACCCGAAAGCCTAGAAGACCCCACCGCTGCCCGATCGGGTGAACCGGGCCGCGAGTGCCACTACGGCATCGACGGCAAAACTAGGCTGATGCCGTTGCCTCGGGGAGAGGAGGGCCGGGTGTGATGACCGCCGGATCGGTGTATCCCCATCGTGTGGAAACCGATGAGGAGCCGACGTCGCCGCTACTGGCCGAGTTCTTCGCGCTGTCCGAGCGGCTGACCAACGATCGTGTGGAGTTCATCGACGGGAACATCAACGTGGCACCACCGCCGGATGGAGACCACGAGACGATCGTCGATCAATTGCGGTTGCAGATGTTGGGTTCGGCAATCGCGTTGAGTGCTTCCGGCAACAAGGGACTCGCATTGCCCGGCGGGGACTTCGTCGTCCCGGACGCGACCCACGTGGCGCGCGGCGGACTGCGCCACGCGCCTTCGTGGATGCCGCCGGACGATGTGCTGCTCGTGGTCGAGGTGACCTCCTCCGACCCGACCCGCGATCGAATGAAGAAGTACCGCGCCTACGCCCTCGCCGGCATCCCCTTCTACCTCCTGGTGGATCGCCAGAACGGCAAGGTGATCCTGTTCTCCGATCCGGAGCGGGACGCGTACGCCGGCCGCAACGAGGTCGCCTTCGGCAAAAAGCTTGCCCTCCCGGCCCCGTTCGCCCTGACCATCGACACCGCCGACCTGGTCGACTGAGCAGGAGGAAGACCACCGCTGCCCGATCGGGTGAACCGGAATCGGGAGGTTACTGTGCCGTGGGACCCGAAACTAGGCTGAGGGTGTTGCCGTGGGGAGGGGAGGAGCGGGTGTGATGTCCGTCGATGCCGTGTACACACCGGGTGTGGAAACCGACGACGATGCGATGCCGGATCCGCCGCAGGTGTTCCTCGCCCTGTCCGAGCGACTTCACGTCGACTGAATCGTGGGGATGTGATCCCGTGTCGGATGATGCCTCGGACAGTGGCCTGAGTCCGCTTGCCCGGCGGGTGCTCGCGTGCATGTTGGCGGTGCCGGAGGGGATCAGATTCACCGGCAAGGACGTGGCCGATGTGATGCCGGAGGGGCAGTATCGGGTGCAGAAGGCGCTGCGCGAACTCGGGGCGACGGGACATCGGACCGTGCGGCGGTTGCAGCGGCCCAACGGGCAGTTCTATGTCGAGGTCGAATACCACGCGATACCCGTCCGGGCCGACGACTCGTCGCCGGATTGAAGTGATCACGCAACCGCGAAACACCGCTGTCGAGTGGCCGCCGGCGCGGCGAGGTGCTCGAACAAGCGCTCACTAGGATCTCGATCATGGGGCGAACGACGGTCGAGACGATGCGAAACCACTTTCACGAGGCCGCGACCACCCGCGGCTACGTGCTCGATCCGGCCCAGCACGAGGCCGTCCAGCGGCTCGCCGAACTCGGCGCCGCGCTGAGCCGGGGTCGCGGACACGGCCTGTTCCACCGCCGCCCGGTCGCGGGGCTGTATCTGTGGGGCCCGGTGGGTCGGGGCAAGACCTGGCTGCTCGACACGTTCTTCGCGGCCGTACCGCTGCCCGCCGAGCGGCGCACCAGGGTGCACTTCCACGCGTTCTTCCGCCGCCTGCACGAGGCGGTCGACCGGCACCGCGACGACCACGGCCACGAGCACAGCGCCGTCGACGCGGCCCTGTCCGAACTGGTGGGCGACGTCGACCTGTTGTGCTTCGACGAGTTCCACGTGCACGACCCGGGCGATGCGATGCTGGTCACCCGGCTGCTCCGGGAGTTGCACGCGCGCGGCGTCGTCCTGGTCTGTACGTCCAACTATCCGCCCGCCGGCCTGCTGCCCAGTCCGCTCCACCACCACCTGTTCGAGCCGACGATCCGCGAGATCGAGGAGCGGATGACCACCGTCACCGTGGCCGGTCCGCAGGACTACCGGTCCCTGACCCGGGTCGGCACCGCGGCCGGCGAGTTCGGCGAAGGCGCGGTGTTGTGGCCCGGCGACCCCGAGCAACTGCGCGGACAGGGCCTGGTTCCGCCGACCCCCGACGAGGCACGCATACTGCGGGTGAACCGCCGCGATCTGGCCGTCCGGGCGGCCCGACCGGGCGAGTTGTGGGGCGGGTTCGCCGCGCTGTGCGAGGGCCGGACCTCGGCGCTGGACTACCTCGTGCTCGCCGAGACGTACCCGACGTGGGTGATCGGCGCGCTGCCCCCGCTCAAGACCGCGAGCGCCGAGGCCCGACAACGCTTCGTGAATCTGATCGACGTCTGCTGCGACGCCGACGTGCGGCTGTTCCTGTGCAGCGACCGCCCCCTGGCCGAAGTGCTCGCCGGCGACGACCTGCCGACCGACATCTCCCGCACCGCCAGCCGCCTGGGTCTGCTCCGCCGGGTGGGCCGGTCCGACGCTCGCGAGAACGGCTCGGCGTCGGCTCAATCGTCCTCCGGCAGCAGTTCGTAGTTCGGGTCGGACATCGCCAGGTGGCCCTCGGCCTCGCCGACCACCCCCCTGACCCGCATCCGCCGGCCCGGTTCCACCCCGGCGAGTTGCCGGCGCCCGTGGAAGAGCAGCAGCAGGCCGCCGGTGCGGTCGTACAACTCGACCTCCAGGGCCGGCCGGGCGGTCTCCGGCGACGGGGACACCGAACGCACCCGGCCGACCACCTCGGCTCGTTGCCGCCACTTGAGCTGGGCGACCGAGGCGGGCCCGACCACGCGGGGGACCGGCTCCGGTTCGGCGTCCGTCACCGGCAACAACCGCGGCACACACTTCGCCGGCGGCACCTCCGGGGGCGCGGACGGTCGATGCGCCATCGCCGCGGCCACGTCGAACGGCACGACGGTGGCGATCGCATGCGGCACCCGGGTCAGCGCGGACGCGATCGAATCGCTGGTCCGGCCGTGCAACAGGCGGCCGATCAACGGCGGATAGGTGTGTCGAGGCAGCAGCAGGGTGATCCCGGACGCGCCGTCCGCCACCTCGCGCGCGGCCAATTCCAACACCGCCCGGGCGAGCCGCCGGTCCGGGCACTCGATCAGCTCCAGCGGGATGTCGGCGGCCCGGCTCGCCTCCCAGCGCTTGCGCAGCTTCTTGGCATGCCGACTGTCCAACACGAAGTGCGCCGCCCGCAGATCGTCGGCCCGCAGCGCGCGGGCGTAGCGCACCGCCTGGAGCACCGCGACGTCGAGCGAGTCGACCAGCACCACCACCACCGACCGGTCCCGCAGCCCGAAGTCCGCCGTGGCCGGGGCCGCCGCCAGCGCCGCCGCCTCCTCCCGGTAGCGCCGGTTGACCCCGATCAACGCCCACACGCCCAGTGGAAACAGCACCACCACCAGCCACGCGCCCTCGGTGAACTTGGTGATCGCGAAGATCAGCACCACCGCGGCCGAGACCACCGCCGCGAGCGCGTTCACCACGCACCCGGCCCGCCATTGCCCGGTGCGCTGGGTCCAGTGATGCTTCGTCAGCCCGGCACCGGCCATCATGAACCCGGTGAACACGCCGATCGCGTACAGCGCGACCAGCGAGTCCACACTCGCCTGGGTCACCAGCAGCAGCGCGACGGCGGGCACCGCGAGCAGGATGATCCCGTTCGAGAAGGCCAGCCGGTGCCCGCGCCGGCGCAACATCTTGGGCAGGAACGCGTCCTCGGCGACGAAGTCGGCCAGGAACGGGAAGCCGTTGAACGGCGTGTTCGCGCCGGTGTACAGGATCAGCGCGGTGGCCAGTTGCACGAAGATCAGCCCGGCCCGCCCGAATACGCCCCCGCCCAGCACCAGGTGCGCCTCCTGCGCGATCACCGTCGGATCGCCGTCCACATAGGGGATCGCGTGCGTGGCGCGCGCGAGCAGCGAGATGCCCAGCACCAGCGTCGCGAGCACCAGCGACATCGCCACCAGCGTCTTGCGCGCGTTGCGTCCCTGCGGTTCGCGGAAGGTGGACACGCTGTTCGAGAGCGCCTCCAGGCCGGTCAGCGAGGACCCACCGTTGGCGAAGGCCCGCAGCACCACGAACAGCGACGCGCCGTAGAGCAGTCCGCTGCCCGACGTGCCCAGCGGCACCGCGCCGGCCGCGTGCACGTTTGCCTGGGGCAGCGAGCCGTCGCTCGCCCAGCGCACCAGCGCGACCGCGAACACCATCGCCATCGCGCCGATGAACAGGTACGCCGGCAGCGCGAACGCCCGCCCGGCCTCCTTGACCCCACGCAGGTTGCCGTAGAACAGCACCCCGACCACACCGACGCAGATCTCCGGCTTCCAGCCGCTGATGTCGGTACCCCACACCAGATGCAGCAACGACGCGATGGCGTCGGTGCCGGCCGCCGTCTGCACCGCGACGGTGACCACGTAGTCGATCAGCAGCGCGACCGAGGCGACCTGCGCGACGCGCGGTCCGAAGTTGTCCCGAGCCACGATGTAGGAGCCGCCGGCCTTGGTGTACAGGCCGACCACGTCCCAGTAGGACAACGTCAGCAACAGCAGCACCGCGAGGATCGTGTAGGTGACCGGCAGCACCAGGGTGAAGGCGGCGACGCCGATGTAGGGCACCAGTGCGCGCAACATCTGCTCGGTGCCGTACGCCGAGGACGAGATGCAGTCCGAGGCGAGCACGCCGAGCGCGGTCGGGTTGGACAACTTCTCGCCGCGCAGTCGCGAGCTGACCAGGGGCGGGCCGAGCAGTCGTTTCTTGACGCGATAGCCGACCGTCTCGGGAATCCGGACATCCACGCTGAGCGGAGCGGGCGGGCCGGTGGGTGACTGCATGCCCCTCGGCTGCCCGGGCGTCGTGCCGCACATGCCCACGCTCGGCCGAACAGGGGCGGTACGCGAGCGGGGCCCGCGGAAGATCCGCGGGCCCCGCTCGGTGACGACGCGTCCGGGCGTCGAGGTCCCGCTAGTCGATCGTCCAGGTGTCGTTGCCGCGGATCAGCGAGGACAGGTCACCGGGGCCCCCGGCGCTCGCCGCCTCGGCCATCTGGGCGGACATCAGTCGGTCGTAGACCGGCCGCCGGATGTCGCGGAAGACGCCGATGGGGGTGTGCGTGTTGCTGGTCAGGTCACCGAGTCGGGTCAGCGCGAAGGCC
Organism: Embleya sp. NPDC059213; assembly: GCF_042754445.1. Taxonomy (NCBI): domain Bacteria; kingdom Bacillati; phylum Actinomycetota; class Actinomycetes; order Kitasatosporales; family Streptomycetaceae; genus Embleya; species Embleya sp. NPDC059213. The sequence goes on along the minus strand of NZ_JBHZAV010000116.1, from coordinate 22,237 downwards.
AACTCCGGGTTGTCCGCGTGCGCGTCGTGCACCATCAGCGCGTCCTCGCCGACCTTGGCCACCTCGGCCACGTCCAGCGAACCGCCCGCGCCGCGGATGACGCCGAACCGGCCGTCGGCGCCGAACCGGATCGGCTGCCCGTGCTCCAGCCGAATGGTCACGTCGTCGCGCTGCGCGGGGTCCTTGAGCTGCTCGAACGCGCCGTCGTTGAAGATGTTGCAGTTCTGGTAGATCTCCACCAGCGCGGTGCCCTCGTGGGCCGCCGCCGCGCGCAGCACCGAGGTCAGGTGCTTGCGGTCGGAGTCGATCGACCGGGCCACGAACGACGCCTCGGCGCCGATGGCCACCGACAACGGGTTGAACGGGTGGTCGAGCGAGCCCATCGGGGTGGACTTGGTGATCTTGCCGGTCTCGGAGGTCGGCGAGTACTGACCCTTGGTCAGGCCGTAGATCCGGTTGTTGAACAGCAGGATCTTCAGGTTGACGTTACGCCGCAGCGCGTGGATCAGGTGGTTGCCGCCGATCGAGAGCGCGTCGCCGTCACCGGTGACCACCCAGACCGAGAGGTCCTCGCGCGAGGTGGACAGGCCGGTGGCGATGGCCGGGGCGCGGCCGTGGATCGAGTGCATGCCGTACGTGTTCATGTAGTACGGGAAGCGGCTGGAGCAGCCGATGCCCGAGACCCACACGATGTTCTCCTTGCGGAGACCGAGCTCGGGCATGAAGCCCTGCACCGCCGCCAGGATCGCGTAGTCCCCGCAACCCGGGCACCAGCGCACCTCCTGGTCCGACTTGAAGTCCTTCATGGACTGCTTGCCGTCGGCCTTCGGGATCAGCGACAGCGAAGGGAAGCCGCCGGCGCCGTTCGCAGACTCAGACACTCTCGATCACTTCCTGGATCACGTGAGCCAGTTCCTCGGACTTGAACGGCAGACCGCGGACCTGGTTGTACGACATGGCGTCCACGAGGAATTTGCCGCGCAGGAGCAGGGCGAGCTGACCCAGGTTCATCTCCGGGACGATCACCTTGTCGTACGACTTGAGGACCTCGGCCGTGTTGGCCGGGAACGGGTTGAGGTGGCGCAGGTGGGCCTGCGCGACCTTGCCGCCCGCGGCCCGTACCCGACGGACGCCGGCGGCGATCGGGCCGTAGGTGGAGCCCCACCCGATCACGAGCACCTTGGCGTCGCCGGTCGCGTCGTCGACCCACAGCGGCTCGATGTCCTGCGCGATGCCGTCCACCTTGGCCTGCCGGGTGCGCACCATCAGGTCGTGGTTGGCCGGGTCGTAGGAGATCGAACCGATCCCGTCGGCCTTCTCGATCCCGCCGATGCGGTGCTCCAGACCCGGCGTGCCGGGGACCGCCCACGGGCGGGCCAGCGTCTCGGGGTCACGCTTGTACGGCCAGAACTCCTTGGTTCCGTCCGGCATCTCCTGGTTCGGCTCGGTCGCGAACTCGACCCGCAGGTCCGGCAGTTCGGACGTCTCCGGCAGTCGCCAGGGCTCCGAGCCGTTGGCCAGGTAGCCGTCGGAGAGCAGGAAGACCGGGGTGCGGTACTTCAGCGCGATCCGGGCCGCCTCGATGGTGGCCGCGAAGCAGTCGGACGGGGTCTGCGGGGCGACGATCGGCACCGGCGCCTCGCCGTTGCGGCCGAACATGGCCTGGAGCAGGTCGGACTGCTCGGTCTTGGTCGGCAGACCGGTCGAGGGCCCGCCGCGCTGCACGTCGATGATCAGCAGCGGCAGCTCCAGGGAGACCGCGAGGCCGATCGTCTCGGACTTGAGCGCGACACCCGGACCGGAGGTGGTGGTCACGCCGAGCGCACCGCCGAAGGAGGCACCGAGCGCGGCGCCGATGCCCGCGATCTCGTCCTCGGCCTGGAACGTGCGCACGCCGAAGTTCTTGTGCTTGGCCAGCTCGTGCAGGATGTCCGAGGCCGGGGTGATCGGGTACGAACCGAGGTAGATCGGCAGCTCGGACAGTTGCCCGGCGGCCACCAGGCCGTAGGACAGCGCGAGGTTGCCGGTGATGTTGCGGTACGTCCCGGCGGGCAGCTTGGCCGGGGCCACCTCGTAGGAGACCGCGAAGTCGTCCGTGGTCTCGCCGAAGTTCCAACCCGCCTTGAAGGCGGCCACGTTCGCCTCGGCGATCACCGGCAGCTTGGCGAACTTCTTGCGCAGGAAGGCGATGGTCGCCTCGGTCGGCCGGTGGTACAGCCAGGACAGCAGACCGAGCGCGAACATGTTCTTCGCTCGTTCGGCGTCCTTCTTGGAGATCTCGAACTCGGCCAGCGAGCCGACCGTCAACGTGGTCAGCGGGATCGCGTGCACGTTGTAGGCGTCCAGCGAGCCGTCCTCCAGCGGACTGTTCGCATAGCCGACCTTGGCCATCGCGCGCTTGGAGAACTCGTCGGTGTTGACGATGATCTCGGCCCCGCGCGGCAGGTCGCGGATGTTGGCCTTGAGCGCTGCCGGGTTCATCGCGACCAGGACGGTCGGGGCGTCGCCCGGCGTCAGGATGTCGTGGTCGGCGAAGTGGAGCTGGAAACTCGATACACCCGGCAGGGTGCCCGCGGGTGCCCGAATCTCGGCGGGGAAATTGGGAAGGGTCGACAGATCGTTTCCGAACGTCGCCGTTTCGGACGTGAAACGGTCGCCTGTGAGCTGCATTCCGTCACCGGAATCGCCTGCGAACCGGATCACTACCCGGTCGAGCTGCTTGACCTGCTTGGTCACGGGGATGGACCTCCTCGGCGCTGCGGCGGTTGGTCCGCGCACCGCGCGGATGTCGCAGTTTTCATCGTACGGCGGTACAGATGGGGGCCGTGGCGCCCCCCGGAGCGGGCGAGGATCCGCCCTGGCGCGCGACGTGAGCGGCGTCACGCTTCGGACATGGCCCGCAGGGGGGTTCATGTCCGTCTAATTCCGGACAAACAAAGAGTCCGCCCCGCTCTGGGGCGGCTGCTCCGATCGACCGGATGATTGCATGGGTCCAGTAATTCGATCCCTACGATGTCAGGATCCGAGATACGCGAGTACCGCGAGGACCCGTCTGTGATCGGTGTCACTGGGTGCGAGACCGAGCTTGCCGAAGATGTTGCTGACGTGTTTCTCCACCGCGCCGTCGGACACCACCAGGGCCTGTGCCACCGCCGCGTTGGTGCGTCCCTCGGCCATCAGACCGAGCACCTCGCGCTCGCGCGGTGTGAGCCTTTCCACCACGTCGCGCTTGCGGGAGCGGCCGAGCAACTGGGAGACCACCTCGGGGTCGAGCGCGGTGCCGCCGCTCGCGACCCGCTCGACCGCCGCGACGAAGTCGCCGACGTCGGCGACCCGGTCCTTGAGCAGATAGCCGACGCCACTGGTGTTGCCCGCGAGCAGTTCCGTCGCGTACTGCTCCTCGACGTACTGTGACAGGACAAGCACGCCGACCTCCGGCAGCGTCGCCCGCATCCGTACCGCCGCCCGAATGCCCTCGTCGGTGTGGGTGGGCGGCATCCGCACGTCCACGACGCACACGTCGGGCCGCAGTTTCCCCGCGACGGCGACCAGTTGCTCGGCGTCCCCGACCTCGCCCACGACCTCGTGACCGCGAGCGGTCAACAAGCGGGACAAACCGTCTCTAAGTAGTACGGAATCCTCAGCGATGACGACGCGCACAGCGTTCACATCCCCCAAATCCGGTAGCCGCACCCGGAGAGCGGGTGCGGCTACAGTCTTCCGGATTCGAGTCGGTGCGGTGGCCCTGGGGGAGTCGGATCTCAGGCCGGGCGCACCCTCACAGCGGCAGCCACACGGTGATCCGGGTGGGACCGCCCTCGGGGCTGTCCACACTGAGCGTGCCGTCCACGCCGCGCACCCGCTCGGTCAGGCCGGCCAGGCCGGATCCCTTGCCCGTTGCGGCGCCGCCCGCGCCGTCGTCGGCGACGATCAGATACATCCGACCGTCCCGGTGGCCCACCGTCACCCACGCGTGCGTGGCGCGCGCGTGCTTGGAGACGTTGGTCAGCAGTTCCGACGCGCAGAAGTAGGCGACCGACTCGATCGGGGCGGGCGGTCGGTCGGGCAGGTCCACCTCGACTCGGACCGGAACCGTGCAGCGGGCCGCGATCGAGGACAGCGCCGCGTCCAGCCCCCGGTCGGTGAGCACCGCCGGGTGGATGCCCCGGGCCAGATCGCGCAACTCCTGGAGGGCGAGCTTGACCTCGTCGTGGGCGGAGGAGACCATCCGCGCGGTCTCGGTGTCCTGACTCGTGCTCAGGTTCTCCTTCGCCATGCCCAGGTCCATCGCCAGCGCCACCAGTCGGGCCTGCGCACCGTCGTGCAGGTCGCGCTCGATCCGGCGCAGGTCGGACGCGGCGGTGTCGACCGCGGCCCCCCGGGACACGGTCAGATCGCGCACCTGCTCGGACAGGAAGGCCGTGCCGAGCAACCCACGCACCATCGCCCGATCCACGTTGGCCATGCCGCGCACCAGCCACGGGGTCGCGAAGAACAGCACCACGCCCGCCACCACGGTCAGCGACACCGGGCCCGGCCCGGCCAGGTAGTGATCGGCGCCCGGCGCGTGCGGCCCGTCGCCCCGCAGCAGCGCGCCCGGCATGTCGGCCCGGCGATACAGCGGCTGGATCAGCGGATAGGCGATCGCGCTCAGCGAGGTCGCCCACAACGCCGTGGTCACGGCGAAGGTGAAAACACCCCAGGGCAGTTGCAGGAACAGATAGAGACTGGCCCGCCACCCGGCCCGGTCGGTCAGCCCGGACCGGATCCATCCGGTGGGCCCGGGGCGGCGCTGCACCGGCGCCGGCGCCCGGACGTGCTCGTCCAGCAGCGCGCTCGCCCGAGCCCGCTCCAGACGGCCGAACGCCCTGCTGCCCAGCAGGGTCAGCGCCAACAGCGGCAGGCCCAGCAGGAACAGGGGGGTGAGGCCGATGCCGAGCATGATGAACACCACGGCGTAGGTGAAACCGATGACGCCGACGGGCAGATTCAGCGCCAGATGGATCGTGTCGGTCCACGTGCGCACCGTGAACGGCGCGCGCAGGATGCCCGGCCGCGCTCGGGCCGGGACATCACCTGTGGACCCGTCGTAGGCAGTCGCGGGTGAGGGCATGGACATGGAGTTGCCTCGCTGGGAGAGAAGCCGATCCGTTGGGTCAACTCTGCCGGTTGCTCCGGGCGGGGCCCATGGCGCGGGTCGGTGTCTTGGGGGTGGGGTTGTCCCTACCACCTTCGGCTCGGGGGCGGTATCGCCGATCCGGCGGGTCGGCCGCACTGGACACCGGGGACAGGTCCGGCGCAACCCCCATAGACTCCCGTGCCACAAACGTACGCAACGAACACGCAACGTTCGGGCAATGTCGATCGGGAGGCGGACGCCGGGTGGAGGGCTACTACGGAACGTACGCGCTCGTGGGTCTGGTGCTGCTCGTCGCGTCGGCCTTCGTCGCGGTGGCGTTCGCCGGCGGGCGACTGCTGCGACCGAGCGTACCCACGCACGAGAAGCTCACGACCTACGAGTGCGGCGTCGACCCGGTGGGCGCGGGGTGGGCGCAGGTCCACATCCGCTACTACCTCTACGCCTATCTGTACGTCATCTTCGCGGTCGACGTGATCTACCTGTTTCCCTGGGCGACGGTGTTCGACGCGCCCGGCTTCGGCGCCACCACCCTGGTGGAGATGTTCGTGTTCGTCGGCTTCCTGGCCACCGGACTGCTGTACGCGTGGCGGAAGGGCGTGCTCGCATGGACCTGACACCTGCACCGGTGGAGCGCACACCGGTCGACCTGCCCCCGCCTCGGCTCGGGGTGCTCTCCCGGCTCGCGCCGGACCCGGTGCGGCTGGTGCTGAACTGGGGACGGCGCTACTCCCTCTGGGTGTTCAACTTCGGCCTGGCCTGCTGCGCGATCGAGTTCATCGCGTCCTCGATGGCCCGGCACGACTTCATCCGGCTCGGCGTGATCCCGTTCGCGCCGGGCCCCCGCCAGGCCGACCTGATGGTCGTGTCGGGGACGGTCAGCGACAAGATGGCGCCCGCGATCAAGCGGCTGTACGAGCAGATGCCCGAGCCCAAGTACGTGATCTCGTTCGGATCCTGCGCGAACTGCGGCGGGCCGTACTGGGATTCGTACTGCGTGACCAAGGGCGTGGACCAGATGGTGCCGGTGGACGTCTACGTGCCCGGCTGCCCGCCTCGGCCGGAGGCCCTGCTCCAGGGCATCCTCAAGCTCCAGGAGCGGATCGCGGTGGAGAACCCGGCCGCGCGATACGGGCGCAAGCTGCCGGCCGCCGCGCTCGGCCGCCCGCTGGTCGCACCGCCGGCGCCGCCGCGGGGGGACGCCCGATGACGCCGGAGGAGCTCGGCGCGGCACTGGGCACGGACCTGGTGCTCGCCGTCTCGGACGCATACGGGCTGCACACTGTCGATGTCGCCCCGAAACACTGGGTCGCCGCGCTGACCGCGGCGCGGGACGGGCTCGGCTGCGCGTTCTTCGACTGGCTCACCGCGGTGGACGAACTCGCCGACGGCTTCGACGTGGTCGCGCACGTGTGCGCGATCCCGACCGGGCCCAGGTTGTTGCTGCGCACGCGCGTGCCGCGCGAGGCCGCGGTGCTGGCGACCGCGTCCGGGGTGTACGCCGGGGCCCGCTGGCACGAGCGCGAGACGCACGAGATGTTCGGCATCGACTTCACCGACCACCCGGGGCTGGACCCGCTGTTGTTGCCGGACGGCTTCGAGGGACACCCGCTGCGCAAGGAATTCGTCCTGGCCGCTCGGGTGGCCAAGGCATGGCCGGGCGCCAAGGAGCCGGGCGAGTCCGATCACGGCGGTGGACCGGGCCGCTCGCCGGGCCGTCGCCGCACGCTGCCGCCGGGCGTGCCCGACCCGGCGACCTGGGGTCCGCACAAGGAGGAGGCGGCGGCCGAGGCCGCTGCCGCCGCCGAGGAACGCCCGCGCCGCGCCCGCAGCGCCGCGGCCGGTTCGGCGAGCCGGGCCGGCGAGGGCGCACCACCCGCACGTCGCACCCGCAGCGCCGCGCAGGGTTCGGCGAGCCAGGCCGACGAGACCCCGCCGCCGCCCGCCCGCCGTTCGCGCAGCGCGGCCGACGGTTCGGCGAGCCAGGCGCCGCCGACCCCCGCGGCCGAACCCCCGGACAGCGGCCCGTCCACCGAAGGGGACGCCCCGTGAGTCTCCTCGACGTGTGCCTGCGGCTCGCCCTCGTGCTCGGGGCGTTCCTGGTGCTGCCCCTGCTGATCGGCCAGACCGAGCACAAGGTGATGGCGCACATGCAGGCCCGGGTCGGCCCGATCTACGCGGGCGCCTTCCACGGCTGGGCCCAATTGGTCGCCGACGGCGTCAAGTTCGCCCAGAAGGAGGACATCGTCCCGGCCGGCGCCGACCGCAGAGTGTTCAAGCTCGCGCCGGCCGTCGCGCTGATCCCCTACTTCGTGGTGCTGATCGCCATCCCGATCGGGCCGCACGGCCTGGTCGGCCGCACCGTCGACGCCGGCATCGTGTTCGTGCTCGCGGTGATGGGCGTCGGCGTGCTCGGTTCGCTGATGGGCGGCTGGGCCTCGGCCAACAAGTACTCGTTGCTCGGCGGCATTCGCTCGGCCGCCCAACTCATGGCCTACGAACTGCCGATGTTGCTGGCCGCGGCCTCGGTCGCGATGGCCGCCGGGACCGTGTCGCTGCCCGGCATCGTCGAGGGCTTCGAGTGGTGGTGGCTGCCCTGGCAGGCGATCGGCGGCGTGGTCTTCTTCACCGCCGGCCTGGCCGAGATCCAGCGCCCGCCGTTCGACATGCCGGTCGCCGACTCGGAGATCATCTTCGGCGCCTACACCGAGTACTCCGGCCTGCGCTTCGCGCTGTTCCTGCTGTCCGAGTACGCCGGGATCCTGATCGTCTGCGCGCTGACCACCGTGCTGTTCCTGGGCGGTTGGCACGGACCGTGGTCGGACTCGGTCGGCTGGTTGTGGACCCTGCTCAAGACCGGGCTGCTCGCGTTCGTGGTGATCTGGCTGCGGGTCAGCTATCCGCGACTGCGCGAGGACCAACTGCAAAAGCTCGCGTGGACGGTGCTCGTCCCGCTCGCGCTCGGCCAACTCGTCCTGACCGGCGTGGTAAAGGTGGCGACCTGATGAAGGGCCTGGCCAAGGGCCTGGCGGTGACCCTCAAGACCCTCACCAAGAGGTCCGTCACCCAGTCCTATCCGGAGGTCATGCCGGAACTGCCGCCCCGCTCGCGCGGGGTGATCGCGCTGTTCGAGGAGAACTGCACGGTCTGCATGTTGTGCGCACGCGAATGCCCGGACTGGTGCATCTACATCGACTCGCACAAGGAGGTCGTGCCCGCCCGCGAACCCGGCGCGCGCGACCGCACCCGCAACGTGCTCGACCGCTTCGCGATCGACTTCGCGCTGTGCATGTACTGCGGGATCTGCGTCGAGGTGTGCCCGTTCGACGCGCTGTTCTGGTCGCCGGAGTTCGAGTACGCGACCGGCGACATCCACGAACTCACCCACGAGAAGGACAAGCTGCGCGCGTGGATGTGGACCGTCCCGCCGCCACCCGCACTGGACGAGCACGCCGAGGACCCCAAGGAACTGATCCAGGCCCGCAAGGCCGTCGAGAAGGCGGAGAAGGCCGCGGCGGCGGCCGCCGCCGCGTCGAAACCGGAGGAGACCCCGTGAACCTCGCCGCCACCGAGCACGGTTTCCTCTCGCCCACCGGCGCCGAGATCGCCTTCGTGCTGATCGGCCTGGTCGTGCTCGGCTCCGCGCTGCTCGTGGTGAGCACCCGTCAGGTGGTGCACGCCGCGTTGTGGCTGGTGGTCACGCTCGGCGGCCTGGCCGCCGAGTACCTGCTGCTCACCGCCGAGTTCATCGCCTGGGTCCAGGTGCTGATCTACGTCGGCGCGGTCGTGGTGCTGCTGCTGTTCGGCCTGATGCTCACCAAGGCGCCGATCGGCTACTCCGAACCGGTCGACCCGATCGCCCGGATCCCGGCCGCCGCGGTCGCGCTGGGCGCCACCGCGACCCTGCTCACCGTGATCGTGGACGCGTTCCGCACCGCCTACTTGCACCTGGGCGAGGACACCGTGGGCAGCACCGAGGTCACCGGACAGAGCCTGTTCAAGGTGTGGGTGTTGCCGTTCGAGGTGTTGTCCGTGCTGCTGCTGGCCGCGCTGATCGGCGCCATCGTGCTCTCCCGTTCCCGCTCGCGCGTGCACTCGGGCCGGAAGGACTGACCCCGCGATGCATCTGGTCTACCCGCTCGTCCTCGCCGTCCTGCTGTTCGGCATCGGGCTCTACGGGGTGATCGCGCGCCGCAACGCGATCCTCGTCCTGATGTCGATCGAGCTGATGCTCAACGCGGTCAACGTCAACCTGGTCGCGTTCGACATGTACCTGCGCGACACGCTGCACGCCGGTCAGGCGCTGACCCTGTTCGTGATCACCATCGCCGCCGCCGAGATCGGCCTGGGCCTGGCGATCGTGCTGCTGGTCTACCGCAACCGGGCCACCACCGACATTCCCGAACTGCGCGAGCTCGCCGAGCACAAGGAGGGATCGGTATGACGGTCGCCGCCGCGACGGCCACCGGCCTGCCCGCGCTCGCCGCCCTGCTCGGGCTGTTCCTCGGCCGCCGGGTGCGCCCGGTCCTGATCGCGGTACCCGCCGCCCTGGTCGCCTGCGGCCTCGCGATCGCGGTGGCCGCCGGCATCGGCGACGACGTGCGCGATTCGGCGGTGCGGCTGACCCCCACCGGCGCCCTGGACATCACCCTGGGGCTGCGTGTGGACGGACTCGCGGCGCTGTCCGCGGTGCTGGTCACCGCAGTCGCGCTGCTGGTCCAGGTCTACTCGGCCGCCTACCTGCGTCGGGACCCGCGCTACTCGTCCTACGCCGCGCTGGTGTCGTTGTTCACCGCCGCGATGTTGCTCGTCGTGTACACCGGCGACCTGATCGTGCTCCTGGTCGGCTGGGAGGTGATGGGCGTCTGCTCGTACTTCCTGATCGGTCACCACTGGGAGACCGAAGCGGCCCGCTCGGCCTCGATCAAGGCGTTCGTGGTCACCAAGCTCGGCGACGTGCCGTTCCTGATCGGCATCCTGGTGCTCGCCGCGGGCGCCGACTCGTTCCGGATCCGCGACGTGCTCGCCGCGGTGCCTGAGGGCGGCGCGGGCTGGGTCACCGCGGGCACCCTGCTGATGCTCGGCGGCGTCGCGGGCAAGTCCGCCCAGGTGCCCCTGCAGACCTGGTTGCCGGACGCGATGGCCGGCCCGACCCCGGTGTCCGCGCTGATCCACGCGGCCACCATGGTCGCCGCCGGCGCCTACCTGGTGGCCCGCCTGTACCCGGCCTTCCTGGCCGCGCACGCGACGCTGATCGTGCTCGCGGTGCTGGCCGCGGTGACCATGATCGGCTCGGCCCTGGCCGCGCTCGCCCAAGAGGACCTCAAGCGGGTGCTCGCCTGGTCGACGGTCGGCCAACTCGCCTACATGACCGGCGGGCTCGCCGTCGGCGGACGCGACGCGGCGGTGTTCCACCTGCTCTCGCACGGCGCGTTCAAGGCGCTGCTCTTCCTCGGCGCCGGGGTGGCCGTCCACGTCGCCGGGACCGGCGCGCTGGCCGGCATGGGCGGGCTGCGACGCCGGGCACCGATCGCGTTCTGGACCATGACCGCCGGGCTCGCCGCACTCGCGGGCGTGCCGCCGTTCGCCGGCTTCTTCAGCAAGGAGGCGGTGCTCGGCGCGGCCGAGCACACCGCCGCCGGGCACGGCTCGGTCCCGACGGTGGCCGGTTGGCTGGTCCTGGTGGCCGGGCTGCTCACCGCCGTGTTGACCGCGGCCTACGCGACCCGGGTCTGGTTGCGGGTGTTCTTCGGGCCGACCCGCGAGGGCGCGGCCGGCGCGGAGGTGCCCGCGCACGCGGACGCGGCGGACTACGGCGGGCCCGCGCACGCGGGTGAGGCGCCCGCCGCGATGGTGTGGCCGCTGATCGTGCTCGCGGTGCCCACCGTGCTGTTCGGCTTCGTGGCGTTCCCGGGCCTGCCGCCCTTCGGCAGCGACCTGGGCTATCCCGACCTGGCCCCGCACCTGTGGACCACCGTGCTCGCGCTGCTCGCCCTGGTCCTGGGCGCCGGCGCGGTCGCCGCGTCGTGGCGGCGCGACCCGGCCGCCGATCCGGCCCGGATGCCGGGTCGGCTGCGCGGTCCGGCGCTGCGCGGGTTCGACGTGGACCGGTTGTACGCGGCGCTGGTCCTGACCCCGGTCCGACTCGCCGCCAGGGCGGCCCGGTTCGCGGACACGGCCGTCGTCGACACCTACGTCGAGGGCGCCGCGCAGAGCGCGTGGCTGCTCGGCGGCGGGATTCGCCGGGGCCAGAACGGCAACGCCCGGCTCTACCTGACCGGCCTGTTCGCGGGCGTGGTCGTGCTCGCCGTCGCCGTGGCGGTGGGTTCGTGACCCGCGCGCGATCGTTGCCCCCGACGCCCTCTCATGCCCAGGAGACCTCGCGGTGAGCGTCGTGCTGATCCTCGTCGTGGCCGTGCCGTTGCTCGGCGCCGCCCTGCTCGCCCTGCCCGGGGTCGGAGATCGCGCGGCCCGACTGGTCGGCGTCGGCGCGAGTGCGGCGGCCCTGGTCGGGGCCGTGCTGCTCGCGTGCGACTTCGACCGCGGGCGCGGGATGCAGTTCGAGACCGACGTGTCCTGGGCGCCCTCGCTGGGCCTGCGCTTCCACCTGGGCATCGACGGCATCTCGCTGCCGCTGCTGCTGCTCGCCGCGCTGCTCACGTTGCTGGTCGCCGTCCACAGCCTGTGGAACATTCCGCCCGGAGGCGACGCCCGCGCGTTCGTCGCGCTGTTCCTGCTCCTGGAGACCGGCACGCTGGGCACCTTCGCGGCGCTGGACCTGATCCTGTTCTTCCTCTTCTTCGAGGTCGTCCTGGTCCCGATGTACTTCCTCATCAACCGCTGGGGAAGTCCGGGCGAACGCGGCCCGGCCTCGTACAAGTTCATCCTGTACACGCTGCTCGGCTCGGCCGTGATGCTGCTCGGCTTCCTGCTGATCCAGGCGAAGACCGGCACCTTCGACATGGTCGAACTCGCCGAGCGGCACGGCGCGGGCATGTCGCACGGCGTCCAGGTACTGGCGTTCCTGGCGATCGGTCTGGGCCTGGCGGTCAAGGTGCCGATGTGGCCGCTGCACACCTGGCTGCCCGACGCGCACACCGCCGCACCGACGGCCGGTTCCGTGCTGCTGGCCGGCGTGCTGCTCAAGATGGGTACCTACGGCCTGATCCGGATCGCGGTGCCGATGTTGCCGGAGGGCGCCGAGACGTTCGCGCCGTATCTGGCCGCGTTCGGCGTGGTCGGCATCGTGTACGGCTCGCTGGTGTGCCTGGCGCTGCTGCGTGACCCGGACGGCGACCTCAAGCGCATCATCGCCTACTCGTCGGTGGGCCACATGGGCTTCGCGCTGCTCGGCATCGCCACCCTCACCCCGCAGGGCGTCAACGGCGCGCTGTTCGTCAACATCGGCCACGGCCTGGTCACCGGCCTGCTGTTCTTTTTGGCCGGCGCGGTCAAGGACCGGCACGGCACCGCGCTGCTGGGCCGACTCGGCGGCGGGATGTACGGCCGCACCCCCCGGCTCGGCGCGCTCGTCGCGTTCGGCGCGGTGGCCGGCCTCGGGCTGCCCGGGCTGGCCGGGTTCTGGGGCGAACTGCTCGCGATGTACGGCGCGTACGAGCCCGCGGCCGGGTTGTCCACCGGCGGCTACCGGACCTTCCTGGTCCTGGCCGGCCTGGGCACCGTGCTGACCGCGGCCTACATGCTCGGTCTGGTCCGCCGGTTGTGCATGGGCCCGGCGGGCGAGGCCCCGACGGGCCGGCCGGAGGTCGACGTGACCGGCCGCGAGGTCGTGGTGTGGACCCCGCTCGTCGCGCTGACCCTGCTCGCCGGCCTGTGGCCGGCCACCGTGCTCGCGATCACCGACCCGGCCGTGCGCGCCCTCATGGGAGGCAGTTGACATGCCGTTCGACGTCCAGTCGATCGACTGGCTCGCGATCGGGCCGGTGGTCGCGGTCGCGGTCGCGGCCCTCGTGGTGCTGCTCGCGGACCTGTTCCTGGAGGGTGCGCGCAAGGCCGTGCTGCCCTGGCTGACCCTGGCCGGACTCGGCGCGGCGCTGGTGTCCTTGCTGCCGCTGCACAGGGACGACTCCGCTGCGCGCGGCACCTTCTGCTCGCCGTCGGGCTGCTCGTACGTGGTCACCGACCTGACCCTGGTGCTGCAACTGGTGCTGCTCGGCTCGGCGGTCGTGGTGGTGCTGCTGTCGATGCCGATGTCCTCGGTGCCCAGGACGGGGGAGACCGAGGGCGAGGTGCCCGGCGGCGAGTACCACTTCCTGCTGCTGTCCTCGGTGACCGGCGCGGTCGCGCTGGCCGGCGCGCGCGACCTGCTGACCCTGGTGGTCGCCCTGGAGACGTTGTCGCTGCCCGCGTTCGCGCTGGTGGGCCTGCGCCGGGACGGCCCGGGCGGCGAGGCGGCCCTGAAGTTCTTCCTGCTGTCCGTGGCCGCGACGGCGGTGATGTTGTTCGGCGTGAGCCTGGTCTACGGGAGCACCGGCAGCGTGCACCTGGCCAGGATCGCGGCCGACCTGGAGCGGCTGGATCCGCGGTTGACCGCGGTGGCCGCGACCGGCGCGATGTTGACCATGGTCGGGTTCGCCTTCAAGGTCGCGGCGGTGCCGTTCCACTTCTGGGTGCCGGACACCTATCGCGGCGCGCCGATCCCGGTCGCCGCCTACCTGTCCGTGGTCTCCAAGACCGCCGGCTTCGCCGGACTGCTCCTGGTCGCCGGCATCGCCTTCCGGCCGTACGCGCACATCTGGGGTCCGGCGCTCGCGGTGCTCGCCGCGGCGACGATGACCGCGGGCAATGTGGCCGCACTGCGCCAGACGGACGCGGTGCGGCTGTTGGCGTGGTCCTCGATCGCCCAGTCGGGCTACGTGCTGGTCCCGTTCGGAACCGCCGCCGGGCACGGCGAGGACCTGGCCGACACGCTGCCCGCGGCCGTTGCCTACCTCGCGGTGTACGCGGTGATGAACCTGGGCGCGTTCGCGGTGGTGACCCTGGTGGCGCGCGAGCGCGGCGGCCTGGTCTCCGATCACCGCGCGCTGTTCCGCTCGCGTCCGGTCGGCGCTGCGGCGATGGCGTTCTTCCTGCTGTGCCTGGCCGGCATCCCGCCGGGCCTGGCCGGGCTGTTCGCGAAGGTGACCGTGTTCCAGGCGGTGATCGACTCCGGCACCGGCTGGCTCGCGGTGGTGATGGCGGTCAACGTGGTGATCGGGCTGTACTACTACCTGGTGTGGACCGCGCAGTTGTTCGCGCCCGCCCTACCGGGGCCGCCGAGCCCCGCGGGCGGCCGGTCCGGCGCGGTCGACGGCGCGGTTCGCACGCCGGCCCCGTTGGTCGCCGCACTGGTGGTCACCGGGGCGCTCGGGGTGCTGCTCTCGGTCGCGCCACAGGTGGTGCTGCACGTGCTCACCGTGCCGGGTCTACTGGGCTGACCTGCGGTTCCGGCCCCGGAGCGGGGGTTATGCCCGCTCCGGGAGGGAACTCTGCGAGGCGTTGTCCCGTTGCGAAAGAAGAGACAACGGGCAGAGGGCGACAAGCCGGCGGATATTCCGCAAGGACCCGCATTGTCACCCCTGGGACGCTTGCGAGAGGACTCTGCCGTGCACGGCCAGCACAACGGACTGAAGACCGCCGTACTGCTCGGCGGCATGTCGGCGCTCATCCTGGTCGTCGGCAGCTTCTTCGGTCGGACCGGGTTGATCATCGCCCTGTTCGTGGCCCTGGCCACGAACGGCTACGCCTACTTCAACAGCGACAAGATCGCACTGCGCTCGATGCGCGCGCGCCCGGTCAGCGAGGCGGAGAACCCCGAGCTGTACCGGATCGTGCGCGAGCTCTCCAACGACGCCCGGCAGCCGATGCCGCGGCTGTACATCTCGCCCACCGAGGCCCCGAACGCCTTCGCCACCGGCCGCAACCCGCGCAACGCGGCGGTGTGTTGTACGACCGGCATCCTGCGCATCCTGGACGCGCGCGAGTTGCGCGGGGTGATCGGGCACGAGCTGTCGCACGTCTACAACCGGGACATCCTGATCTCGTCGGTGGCCGGCGCGCTGGCCAGCGTGATCATGTTCCTGGTCAACTTCGCGTGGCTGATCCCGATCGGCCGCAGCAACGACGACGACGGTCCGGGCCTGTTCGGGATGCTGGCGATCATGATCCTGGGCCCGCTCGCGGCGAGTGTCATCCAGTTGGCGGTCAGTCGTTCGCGTGAATATCAGGCGGACGCCTCCGGGGCCCGGCTCACCGGCGACCCGATGGCGCTGGCGAGCGCGCTGCGCAAGCTGGACGCGGGCACCCAGGCGCTGCCGCTGCCGCCGGAGCCGAAGTTGCAGACCACCAGCTCGCTGATGATCGCCAACCCGTTCCGGCGCGGCGCGGGCGGGATGAGCAAGCTGTTCTCGACGCACCCGCCGATGGCGGACCGGATCGCCCGGCTCGAGGCGATGGCGGGGCACTGACGGGGGCCGCCGCTCGGCGGGTTCGGGCTCGGGTGGGTCGTGGGTCGTGGGCCGTCCGTCCCGACCTTCGGCCCCGACCGTCAGTCCTGCGGGGGACGTCAGCGGACGCGGGGCGGGGTAGAACAAGTCCGTGAAAACTGTCCTGAACATCATTTGGCTCGTGTTCTCCGGCCTGTGGCTGGCCATCGGCTACGCCATCGCCGGCATTGTCTGCTTTCTGCTGTTCTTCCTCGTCGTGACCATCCCACTGGGCATCGCCTCCTTCCGGATCGCGGCCTACGCGCTGTGGCCGTTCGGTCGTCGGGTGGAGTGGCGGCGCGACGCCGGCGCCGGGTCGCTGCTCGGCAACATCCTGTGGATCGTGCTGTTCGGCTGGTGGCTGGCGCTCGCCCACCTGGTCACCGGCGTCATCCTGTGCATCACGGTGATCGGCATCCCGCTCGGGTTGGCCAACTTCAAGCTCATCCCGGTCTCGCTCACCCCGCTGGGCCGCGAGATCGTCTCGACCGACGACCCGATGCACGTGGGCGTCTGACCGGACCACCGCACCCGCCGTCCGGGCCCGGCGCCCACCGGGCGACCCCGCCGTCCGAGCCCGGACGGCTGTACGGACGGCCGTCCGGGCGGCCCTTGGTCGACCGGCCGGCGCTGGGCCCGGACAGGCCAATCGCGTGATCTCGTACGAGGGAGACCCGCCGCAACCGCTGTAGCCGCGCTCCCGGTGTGTCGATATGTCCCGGTAGGCCCGGGTAGACGCACTGCACCGGGAATGGACCCCACCGGGAAACGAACCCCATCGGGAAGCGCGGAGGTTGCCGTGGCGGCGACGGTCAGTGTCATCGTTCCGACCCGCGACCGCACGGCCCTGCTGGCCGATGCCCTGCGCAGCGTGGCCCTCCAGGGCATGCGGGACATCGAGGTCGTCGTGGTCAACGACGGCGGCGCGGACGTCGCGGGGGTGCTGCCGCTGGGCGTCCGGGGGATGACCGTACGACTGCTCTCCTTCCCCCGCTCACGCGGCCCGGCCGCGGCCCGCAACGCCGGTCTGGAGATCGCCACCGGGCGCTTCGTCGCCTTCCTCGACGACGACGACATGTACCTGCCGGGCCACCTGGACCGGGCCCTGGCCGCGCTGGAGAGCACCGGCTCGGACGCGATCTACGCGGACTGCATCCTCAGCGGCGACCGGACGATGCCGGGCGAGACGCCGGGCAGCGCGTACCACTACGACTTCCCGTACGACCCGGACATGCTCTCGGTGGCCAACTTCGTGCCGACCACCGCCGTGGTCGCGCGCAATCCCGCGCACACCGCGCCCGCGTCCTGGTTCCGCTTCGACCCCGAACTGCCGCTCCTGGTCGACTGGTCGTTGTGGCTGCGGCTGGTGCACGACCGGGGCTGGTCGTTCGCCCGGTTGTCCGAGCCGGGTGTGGTCTATCACCGGGAACCGGTCGATTCGAGCCTGTCCGGCGGCGCGGCGGCCCAACTCGACTCGCTGGACCGGTACGAGGACACCTACCGCACGATCGTCGCCCGCTGGCCCGTGCCGCCCACCGGCCGCGTCGCCCGCTTCCGCCGGCACGCGCTGACCATGTTCGCGATCGCCCGGGAGCAACTCTCCACCGGCGCGCACCTGGCCCCGTTCGCCTACGAGGACGCCCTCCGCGTCCTGCACGCGGGCTTCACCGGCCGTCTGGAGGAGGACACCGTCCCCACCCGCCTGTCCACCGTCCTGACCGGCACCGACGCCCACACCATCGACGCCTGCGGCCCCCTGGTGGAACGCGTGCAGCAATAGGGCGTGGCGGGGTCGGCCCGGCCGGGCGAACCACAAAGGGCACAGCGAGGACCGTGGACCCACCGTCCCCGGCGATCCCGTCCTCGCTGTGCCCTCGACCCGGGTACCACCGGGCCCGCCGCCACCGCGCCGCCGCACGTCACCGCAGGCCGACGGCCTCGGTCAGCGGTAGTTCACGAACTGCAACGCGAAGTCCAGGTCCTTGCCCTTGAGCAGCGCGATGACCTCCTGGAGGTCGTCCCGGTTCTTGGACGACACCCGCAGCTCCTCGCCCTGGATCTGCGCCTTGACGCCCTTGGGGCCCTCGTCGCGGATGATCTTGGAGACCTTCTTCGCGTTCTCCTGGGAGATGCCCTCCTGGATCGACGCGAAGATCTTGTACTCCTTGCCGGACGCCTTCGGCTCACCGGCGTCGAGCGACTTGAGCGAGATGCTGCGCTTGATCAGCTTGCCCTGGAACACGTCGAGGATCGCGTTCACACGCTCCTCGGAGTTGGCGCGCAACTCGATCTGCTCGCCGGTCCAGCCGATGTGCGCGCCGACGTTCTTGAAGTCGAACCGCTGCGCGATCTCCTTCGAGGTCTGGTTCAGCGCGTTGTCGACCTCCTGACGGTCGACCTTGGACACGATGTCGAAAGAGGAGTCAGCCAAGGCTCGGAATCGCTTTCTGTGGGATCTGAGTGGGAAAAAAGGCAACCCCACCACCCTAGAGCGTCCCCCACGACCCCGACCCCGACCGCACACCCCCACCCGATCCGATACCGAGTGGCGGACCACCCCGGGTGGTCCGCTATTGTTGTCCCGTCGCGCCGCAAGGCGCACACGGCGGGTTGCCCGAGCGGCCAAAGGGAGCAGACTGTAAATCTGCCGGTGTATGCCTACGTTGGTTCGAACCCAACACCCGCCACACCGTGAAGAAGGCCCCTGATCAGCGGAAACGCTGACCAGGGGCCTTCTTCGTTCGAGAAAACAGGCCGATGCTTGAAAAGCGTGGCTTGTCTCACCTTGTCCCACCAAATCTCGGGGGTGGCTCAGCCGGTGAGGAACATGCGTGGAACGGATCCCGGACGGACGCAGCTCGCTCCGGTCGTCCCGACCGCGTCACGAGCCTTCGGCCCGCCACTGCCTCATAGCCTCCGAAATCTTGCGGTTGGCCTGCTCGGCGACGCCCGGTAGGCACTTGGCGTACACGCGCAGCAGCACGTTCACGCTGTGCCCGGCGCGGCGGGCCACCTCCGTCGGGTCGACGCCGGAATTGAGCCATAGCGACACGCACGCGTGCCGCAGGTCGTAGGGCCGCTTGGCGAGGGAAGAATCCACCTGTTCGGCGCTGAACGCGGCCACGCGGGCACGTCGCCACACCTCGCCGTACCCGCTCTCCTGGACCATGCCGCCGCGGGCGGTGCGGAAGAGCCGCCCGTCCGGAGCCGCGCCATGGACGTACACGTGCCATCGGAGCATCGCCACCAGCTCCGGCGGGATCGGCACCGGGCGTGTCGCCTTCCTCGCGCGCCCCTTCAGTGAGCGCTTGTCGTGAGACTTCCGGTCGTCGGTCCAGGCCGACCCCACCCGAGGACGCGACTCGCGCAGCTTCAGGACGCCCCATCCGCGCTTGGGCAGCACGCAGTCCTTGCGCATCAGCCACACGACCTCGGCCGGGCGCATCCCGGCGTGGTACATGCAGCCGAAGAACGCGGCCAGGTGCCGACCGCGGGCGCTCTCGGCGTACACGGCATCAAGCAGCACATCGGCTTGGCGTGGGTTGACCACGTTCTCCGGCTCGACCTGCTCGGAGACTTTCGGGGCGGTCCACTGGACCGTTCCGAGCGGGTTGGCGGTCAGACGGCGGGTCTCCACAGCGAAGCCCAGGGCGTTGTGGAAGATGGCCCGCTTGCGCTGCACGGTGGAAGGGGCCGCCGCGTCGCCGTCGAGCCGCTTCCCGAACGCGGACAGCACCTTCCGCATGACGATCGCGTCGTCCAGCGCGCTCATCGGAAGCGCGTGCTTCTTGACCCACCGGAGTGTTTCCACCACCTCCGGCGGCGCCTCCTCATCCCAGCGATTCACGTTGAACGCCCACCCGTAGAGCGCAAGCCGGAATGCTTCCGGCGTCGGCTTGCGTCGACCGTGCGCCACCAGCACGGGCGTCGCGGTCGCGAGCGCATCCGCCAACGTCGTCCGCGTCTTGGCCGGCGAGTCGTCCCACTTCATCTCGATGTAGTCGCGAGCGTGGGTGTACCAGGTGACGTCGTCCAGGGCGCGAGCCTCCGGCATGGGCAACCCGCTGATCTCGTCAAAGGCGGTGCCGTCCTGGATGAACTTCAAGAGTTCGGCACGCCGATTGTCCGCAAGTCCCTTGGTCTTGAAGGTCTTCGAGCACGGGTTGCCACCGACCTTCCAGCGGACTTCGTACGTCGTCCCCTTGGCGCGTTCGTGGACGCGGAGTTCCCAGATGCGGACCTTGAACGATGGCTTGAGCAAGCTGACTTCCTCATGGGAGGGCCCGGTCCGGTAACCCGGACCGGGCCGCAGTGATGGCGTGGTTGCTCGGTCAGTCGTTCAGGGACGCCCACCAGGCGTCCACGTCCGCACGGCGGAACCTGAGCTGACCGTTCGGGAGCTTCTTGGATTTCGGCGCGAGCCCCTTGGCCCGCATCCGGTAGAACGAAGCGCGCGAGATGTCCAACTCGTCCAGGACATCGGGCAACTTCAGCGTCTTCGGTCGACTCACCGGTGCACTCCTGTGGCTGGTGACTCCGGCGCGGGTCTTGGTCCCGGCGCCGCTGCGGGTGAAGGGGTCGCGGCCCCGCCCCGGGAAAGCGCGTTTCGGAAAGTGCCTGCATTTCATCGTCCGCATCGTCCGCACCGTCCGCGCGAACATGAAGGTGCTGGTCAGAGGGGGTGTGCCTGCGGACGATACGGGGCGTCGCATCGTCCGCAGGACCGTCCGCATCGTCCGCAGCTCACGCCCGTGTGGACGATGCGGACGTCGCGCGGACGA
Source organism: Embleya sp. NPDC059213 (assembly GCF_042754445.1). Taxonomy (NCBI): domain Bacteria; kingdom Bacillati; phylum Actinomycetota; class Actinomycetes; order Kitasatosporales; family Streptomycetaceae; genus Embleya; species Embleya sp. NPDC059213. The sequence continues at coordinate 1,835 of NZ_JBHZAV010000116.1, read as the reverse complement.
TGTGGGGTGTCGGATCGTCCGCGCGTTTTCGCTGGTCAGGTGCCGTTGCGGACGACGCGGACGATGCGGACGATGAAATACGGGCACCTTCCGATGTCGTCGTCCGCGTGGTGTCGATCAGGACGATCAGACGTTCGCGATTGCGGTCGGCGGACCGCTGGTCGAGATCCACCGTGATGCCGAAGGCCCGCAGCGCGGGGACGTTGCGCTTGATCTGTTCACGCATGCGTCGCACGTTCGGCCAGTCCTTCGGCGGACGGGGTTCGCCGTGGGCGTCCTTCGGGGTCAGGTTCTCCCACAGTTGGGTGGGGGTGCCCGTCCACCGTCCGCCGGGCGTGGCCTCGGCGAAGTCCCGCAGTGCCTCGCCGAATTGGGACAGTGACTCGGCTTCGGTGGCACTTGCGAGTGCGAGGTAGCGCGGCAGGCTCTTCCAGCCCGTGGCGCGGTCGAGCGCGGCGAGAACCCGGGCGAAGTCGGCCATGCGGGCGACGCCACCGGTGGTGACGTGGTCCCGCCCGGCAAGCACCGCCGACAGGAGGTCGAGCAGGGCACCGAGCGCGCTGGGCAGCGCTTCGGCGTATTCGGCCCACACGTCCCGCTCGTCCTTGTATTCGATGATCGGCAACAGGTCGATCGGCAACAAGCGGTTGGCCAAGTCGCCCTGTCCGCCGACCGGTTCGATCCCGTTGATGATGATCGGTCGCCGGAAGCTGATCACCGACACGTCGTTGTCGGTATAGAGCGCCCTGTCGATCATGCCTTCGCCTGTCGAGGCCCGGCACAGCCAGTCGGAGAACTCGTCCGAGATGACGGACACGTTGTCGATGCCGCTGGTCCACCCGGCGTAGGCACCGATGATCCACGCCTTCACGTCGCGGGGCGTGGACCGTGTCGGCGCCGGTGACGGGCTGATCGCGTTCACGATCATTCGAGTCGCGACCGACTTGGCGGAGCCTCGAAGTCCGAACAGGCCGAGAACGGGATACGGCAGATCGGGCAGGAGCGCGCCGACCATCCAACCGACGATCAGGGGCCAGTCGTCGTCGGCGACGTTGAACAGCGCCCGGAACGCGTCGATGGTGCCCCCGGCTACTGGGGTCGGCAACGGTGCGATGAGCTTCGTCCGCCGGAACAGCACCGGTGAGCGCTGTTCGATCCTCCAGCCGTCCGCCGTGGCGACGACGCACCGCCCGTCCGCGGTGCCGAGGTCGAGAACGACGGCTTCACCGTGTGCGGCGACCCGCAGGTTGACGGGCTCGGGATCGCACGCGTACGCCTCTCCCGTGAACACGGCGATGGCATCCGACAGCGCGCCCGCTCCGGGGACCTGTCCGCCGCAAGCGTCGGTGTACACCCGGGCCATCTGCACCCGCAATCCGCCGACCCCGGTCAACGGCAGCGCTACGGACGGCCCGTCGACCTGGACCGCATACGCCGTGCCGTCCTGTCCCATGAGCGGGCGGTATCGCTCCCGAATCAGCTCCAACAGGATCGTGGCCTGAGCCTTCTTCTCACTCACTGCATGCCTCCTTTCATCGGGCTGCGGCCATTCCCTCGGGGGCCGGGGCGGTCGTCGGGTTCGGTGGCCCGTCGGCCGCCCCGGGGTGGTGTCAGACCTTCAGGTCGGCGATCTCCTTGGTGCGGCTGGGGAAGAGGACGCGGCGGGAGACGGTGGCGAGGACGATGCGCTTGTTGGTGCGGTGTGCGGAGGTGAGCAGGTTTCGTCCGGTGGTCAGCGCGTGGGTGTCGGTCGGTTCGCTGTAGTTCTTGCTGCCGCGCTTGTTGCCGGCGGCGTCCTTGAACTCGATGTGGAACTCGGCCATGGCGGAGCGACC
>NZ_JBHZAV010000115.1:0-30398 GCF_042754445.1 Embleya sp. NPDC059213 | reverse complement strand
CCCGTGCCTTGTGCTCACAACTGTGCCAGGGCATTCGGGGGCGGCCGTCGTACGGCGGGACGAGAATTTCGGGCGGGGGCGGTACCCGAGTACCGGTACCCGGACCGTGACTCCTTCGGGTCCGTGCCGCGCGCCGCGGTCAGGCCCGGACGGCCGGCCTGAGGACGTCGGCGCACCAGCGGCGGAAGTCGGTCGGCGCGGATTCGGGGGTGCCGGGCACATCGGCGCCGTAGCAGCCCGTCGCGTCCAGGGCCTGCACCATGTCGGCAAGTCCCCGAGCCCATGCCTCACTTGCCCCGTACCGCACCATGGTGGCCCGGTACTCCGCGGCGTCGGTGTGCCGGACGCGGACCGCGGCTTCGAGCACCTCGGAAACCACCTGCGCCATGCCTTCCGGGGACAGTGCGTCGGGTCCGACCACCGGGACGTCCTCCTGGCCGGCCCAGGTGTCGTCGAGCAGCAACCGGGCCGCGGTGTCGGCGACGTCACCGGTGCTGCAGGTGCGCAGGACCCGGTCCGGTGCCAGGGCCAGGAAGAACGTGCCCGCGTCGCGGATCGACTGCACCTGGCCCAGCAGGTTCTCCATCAGGAACGGGGCGCACAACGCCCGGTAGGGCACGCCGGTGGCCTCGATCGCCTCGTCCATGGCGAGCGACGCCGAGATCTGCCCGGCGTTCTCGGCCACGCCGCGGCCCAGGGTGGAGACGGCGACGACCCGCCGGATGCGCCCGTGTGCGATCTCGGCGCACAGCGGCTCGGTGAAGGCGCGGAAGTGGCCCTGCACGCTGTCCGCCCGCGGGCTCGGCGGCACCAGCCAGAAGACGCTGTCCGCGTCCGCGCACGCCTTCGTCAGCACGGCGGGGTCGGCATGCGAGCCCTGGACGACCTCGACGTGCTCGCGTACCCGCGGGGACAGCCGGGCCGGGTCGCGGACGATCACCCGGATTCCCGCGGTGGCGTGCTCGGGGGCGTCGAGAAGACGGTCGAGGACCTGCCGGCCGATCTGTCCGGTGGGGGTGGTGACGACGATCATGAACAACTCCAAGGAGGGAAGGTCGGGGAAGGCCGTGCCGCGCCGGAAGCGGTGCGGGCCGCCGGGGATGTCGTCGAGCCTGCCGCGCCCGGTGCCGGAACTGAAGGATCGTCCGGCTCTCGCTTGTTACCCTCAGGGCAATACCGTGAGGCGATCCGAACGGAGGGCCAAGCCATGGAATCCCGCCCGCTGCGCTACTTCGTCGCCGTCGCCGAGGAGCTCAACTTCACCCGCGCCGCCGAGCGATTGGGCATCTCCGCACCGCCGTTGTCCCGCGCCATCCGCGGCCTGGAGAGCGACCTGGGCGTCGTCCTCTTCGAACGAACCACCCACCGGGTGACGCTGACCCCGGCCGGAACGGTGCTCCTCGCGGAGGCCCGAATCGCCCTGGAAGCCCTCCAGGCCGCCGGTCGCCGGGCCCGGCGCGCGGCGGACCCGGAGCCGAGGCTGGTCCTGGCCGTCAAGGCCGACGGCGACGCGGGACTGCTCGAACCGATCCTGGACCGCTACGCCCGCGAGCCCGGCGCCGTTCCGGTCGCCGTCCGGCTGTGCGGGTGGCACGAGCAACCTCGGCTGCTGCGCTGCGGCGAGGCCGATCTGGCGCTGGTCCACGAGCCGTTCGACCGCACCGGTCTGGACGTCGAAACGCTGATCGCCGAATCGCGCGTCGTCGCGCTCGCCGCCGGCCACCCCTACGCCGACCGCGACCACCTCTCCCTGGCCGACCTCGGCCTGGAGGCCGGCGACCTGGATCGTTTCCTCGACGAGATCCGCCACGAGACCCGCGACCTGGCCCAACTCCTCGCCCTGGTCGGCCTGAACCGGGTCACTCCGCTGCTGCCCGCCTCCGTCGCGGCCCGATACCCGCGCCCCGGCGTGGTCTACCGCCCGGTCCCGGACGCCCCACCGGTGGTCCTCGCCATCGCCTGGCCGCAACAATCGCGCTCCACCGCCACCGCGGCCCTCATCCGCACCGCCGGCACCGTCGCCGCGGGCACGCGCGACCGCGCAGCGGGGCGGTAGCGGTAGCCGACTGGGAAAGCGCCGCGGCTCCGCTTCGTCACGGCTTTCGCAGGATCGGAGCCAGGTCCTTCAGCCAGGCGTCGCGTGCCCGCGCCCACTCGGTCGCGCATCCCTCGGCCCGTGCTCGGGGCAGCAGGCGGGCGCTCGCCGGATCGAGTTCTCGGCCGGGCGCGGATCCGTGCAGGTAGCACAGGTGATTGGCGGCGCGGACAAGATCCGGGGAGTGTTCGTCCTTCCCGTCGTCTCCGCCGCCTCCGGCGTCGGCGGCCACGGTGAGTTCGTACTCCCGGGCGGCCATCCGCAACTGCCGTTCCCCGTCCGCGCCTTGGCGCAGCAGCAGCAGTGCGGCGAAGCGATCCGCGGCATCCTCCTCGGCCCGCTCGGTCACCGAGAGCCGCAGGACGTCGACGAGGTGGTGGGCGGCCTCGTGGTAGAGGGTCTCCACCAGGACGGCGACCACCTCGTCGTCGGCCGGGCGGTGTCCGGCGCGCTCGAAGAGTTCGCGTTCCTCGGCGATCTGGTCGTAACAGATCACGATGCGCTCGGCTTCCGGATCGTATTCGGATCCTTCTCCCGCGCACGATCGGCCGACGACGAGTACCTGATGATCGAGGTCGACGAAGGCGTCGAGGCGTCCGGCGGCCACCTCCAGCACCTTGCGGTCGCGCAGGAAGGCGGCATTGCCTCGATCCGCGTCGGCGGGTTGTTCGAAGCGGATCACGAAGCCGTGCCGGTTCGGGGGTCCGCTGACGTCCGCGTCGGTGCCGTCGCTCCTCTCGCCCGACGCGGTGCAACCGGCGAGCAGCAGGAGCACAAGCACCCCCACCAGGGCTCGGCCGCGCCCCGGTCCACGATCGCGCTCCGGCGAAATCCACACCGGCAATACCCTCCCCGCCTGCCGACGGCGACGAACCACCCGACGCCATCGGCGTGTACGGGCCATCCGGCTCAGTGGCCGACGGCGGGGCCCTCGCCGATGTACACCGCGACCTCGCCGTCTTCCGGGTCGTAGCGGTCGGACAATCCCTCGAAGCGCATTCCCGCCTTCTCGGCGACGCGCAACGACGCGGTGTTGGCCGGGTCGATCAACGCGACCAGTCGTGGCAGGCGGTGGGCGTGCGCGTAGGAGATCGCCGCCTTGGCGATCTCGGTCGCGTAGCCCTTGCGCCAATGGGCGGCCGCCAGGTGCCAGCCGATCTCGTACTCGTCGACCCGATCGCGAAACGGTCGGACGAACACGTCCCCGACGAAGGTCTCGGCCCCGGCTTCACCCGTCTCGACGAGAACCGCCCAGAAACCGCACCCGACGCCGTGCCCGCTCACCGCGCGCCAGCGCGGGATGTCCTGCGCTATCACCGCGAGGTCGGCGGGCGACTCGTCCCCGGTGAAGCGCGTCACCGCCGGGTCGGCCCACATCGCGAACGCCGCCGGCGCGTCGCCTTCCTCGAACTGCCTTGCGTACAACCGGGTGCTGCGAAACACCACGGGCCCTCGGGGTGCCCTCACCGCGACCATGCGGGCAGTGTAGTGCCGCACCGGGAACGTGCGCGGAGACGCTCGTCGAAACGCCGACCGCGACGGCCGGCCGGGCCACATCGCCCATCGCTCGATCGAAGGCCGGCCGTCGACGGCCCGCGGCGCGAACCGCCCCCGCCTCGGGGCGAGGGCCCGAGCGCCCGCACCCGTCACCCCGCGCGCGCGGCCCCGACCTCGTCCTCGGGCGGCAAAGCGGCGGCGGTCGACTCACGCGGCTTGGACGCCGTGCCGCAGAACGCCGATTCCAGGGTGTCGCCCAGGACCGTGTTCACGGTGCCGTTGTTGCTGGCGTTGGCCATCGAGGTGACGCTGCGGCGGCCGTCCCGCGTGGTGAACGCGTAGGTGTAGTAGCCCTGCATGGTGCCGGTGTGCCCGTAGACCGAGATGCCGCAGGAGAGGTCCCGTCGGCGCAGGCCCAACCCGTAGAAGCGGACGCCCGAGGAGTCGCTGGGCGTCATCTCCAGCATCCGGTCCAGCAGGTCGGCGCGCAGCAGTCGACCCCCGAGCAGCGCGGACACGAATCGGTCCAGGTCGGCCGGGCTGGAGATCATCGCCCCGGCCGACTGGGCCCAGGAGACGGTCTGTTCGGTCGAGTCGACCAACGGCGCCCCCGCCTCGTCCGGGGTGAGGTAGCCGTGGATGCTCTTCCCGGGGATGGTGGTCTCCGGGTGTACGTACATGGTGTCCCGCAGGTGCAGGGGACGGATGATGCGTCGTTCGTACTCCTGCCGCACCGAGCGTCCGGTCACCTTTTCGATCAGGGCGCCGACGACGACGAAGTTGGTGTTGGAGTACTGGTAGGTGCTTCCGGGCACCGCCGTCGCGGGGTGTGCGGTGGACAGGTCGATCAGTTCGCGCAGGCCGAACACCTTGTTGCGGACCGCTTCGAACCCGGGGACGGTCCGGGCGAACATGTCGTTCGAGTAGTCCCACAGCCCGCTCTTGTGCGTCAGCAGATGGCGCACGGTGATCCGAGCGTCCGGCAACACGCCCGGCAGGTACCGATCCACGGGCGCGTCCAGGTCGACCGCGCCCGAACCGACCAGTTGCATGAGCACCACGGTCGAGAAGGTCTTGGTCACGCTGCCGATGCGGAAGCGGGCGTTCGTGTCCATGCCCGCGCCGGAGGTGGTGTCGCGCACGCCGGCCGTCTGGCGGTGGACGGTGCGGCCGTCGTCGATCCGGGTCATCGCCCCGGGAGCGCCCGCGGCGAGGGTACGGGTCAACACCTCGCGCAGTCCCGCCAGATCCGGCTCGGGCAGCGTCGTCGCGCTGCCCGATCGGGTGGTCGCGGCGGTCTCGGCCGCCGACACCCCGGTCGCGGGTCCGACGGTAACGACCAATGTCAGTAAGGCGGTTGCTGCGGCAGCACGTGTCACCAGGATGCGTCGCAAGGCATTTCTCCCATGATTTCAGGACGTTCACGGCCGGGACTGTCATGCCCACCGAGCGTGCCTCGACCCGAGGCAACCCGAAGTACACCCGGGCACTCGCTCGGGCCGGCGAAATCCCGTCGCTCCGACGGTAGTCGATCTCCATCGGCCCGCCGACCACACGACACGCCGGACCCCGTCCACCCCCCGACCGACGGTCGGCCGCAACGAACGCGCGAGAGGTCCCGACCGACGAACTCCCCGAGCCACGCCGGGGAACCGCGGGCCGGCACCTTGTAGCCGCCCCCGCTCGCCCGTACCTTGCCGGGCATGGACATGGAATTACGCCATCTGCGCACCATTCGGGCGATCGCGGATGCGGGCAGTCTGACCCGCGCCTCCGCCGTGCTGGGCCTGGCTCAGCCCGCGCTCAGTACCCAGCTCAAACGCATCGAAAAGGCTTTGGGCGGCGCCCTGTTCGAGCGCGGCCGGGAGGGTGTGACGTTGACTCCGCTGGGCGAGTTGGTCCTGGATCGGGCCCGGGTGCTGTTGCCCGCGGCACGGCAACTCCAGGAGGAGGCGGTTCGGTTCGCCAATCGGGGCGAGGTATCCCCCAGGTTCCGGCTCGGCGGCACGCACGGGCCGCTGCTCGGCGGCCTGGTCCACCGCCTCGCCGAGGAACACAGCGCCGATGCGGTCACCACGCACATCTCCTGGTCCAACCGGGAGTTGGCCGCCATGGTGGCGACCGGGCGGTTGGATTTCGTACTGCTGGGCGCGTGCGGCGAGAGCCGCCCGGCGTCCGACGGCGGCCTCGCGTGGCGTGAGGTCGGCACGGATCCGGTCTTCCTGATGCTGGCGCACGATCACCCGCTCGCCGGCGAGCCGGAGGTGGACCTCGCCGCGCTGGCCGGTGAGACGTGGGCGGTGGTGCCCGGCGAAGGTTGCTTCGGCGACTGCTTCTCCACCGCGTGTGCCCGGGCGGGCTTCGCGCCGAAGGCGATCTACGAGACGGACGTGGCCTCGTGCGTATATCTCGCCCAGGTCGGCCGGGCGGTCGGCCTGTGCCGGGCGACGATGCCGCCGACGCCGGGCATCGTCCGCACCCCGCTGGCCGGCGTACCGCTGTCGTGGCGACATCTGATCGGCTGGCACCCGCACGCGCCCGCCGCGCACACGGCGGCCCTGGTGACCGCCCAGGTGCGCGCGGCACACGCGGCGGCGGTACGGAACGCGCCGCGCTACTCGGACTGGCTCGCCCGGCACGACGGCCGCGGCTACGGTACGGCGAACTGACACCGTGTCATCCACCCCGCCGACGCTCGCCCCGCGCTCACCTGACGTGGCGTCAATCCCCATTGCCGACAGGGCAGTCGACCTCTCGACGGCGTCGCGTACGAGCACCGCGCCGAACCGCCGCACGCCCGGCCATAACACGGCGACAGGGGGTTGTTGACAGGTACCTCGTCTGATCGCTCGAAGATACGTTTCTGTCGTCCCCACCGACAGGAGTCCCCATGCGCCTCAAGCGTGTCGCGGCCGCGTCCTGTGCCGCCGTGCTCACTGTCCTGACCCTCGCCGGCACCGCCTCCGCCTCCGGAACCGATCCCACTCCCCCACCCGCCGACGACGCCCTCGTCGTTCCCGTCGACCCCGCCCCCGCCGTCCCCGAGGGCCTCGTCGAAGCACTGCAACGCGACCTCGGCCTCACCGCCGACACGGCCAAGACCCGTCTGGCCAACGAATATCGGGCCGCGATCCGGGAGCCGGTGCTGCGCGCACGCCTCGGCGCACACTGGGCCGGCGCCTGGCTCAGCGGCGACAGCGCGCAGTTCGTCATCGCCACCAGCGACCGGCGCGACGTCCGAGCCATCGAGGCGAACGGCGCCATCGCCCGCGTGGTCCCGCACTCGCTGGCCGACCTCGACCGGATCCGCGAGGCGCTCGACCGCTCCGCGCTGCGTCGAAGCCCGGTGGACACCCCGCTGTGGTACGTCGACATCGCCGCCAACAAGGTCGTTCTCCAGTCCCACGACACCGCTCGCACCCGGGCGTTCGTCGTGTCCAGTGGAGTCGACGCGGCCGGCGTCGAGATCGTGCCCTCCACCGTGCAACCGCGCGCGCTGGCCGACCTGCGCGGCGGCGACGCCTACAACATCAACGGCAACACCCGCTGCTCGATCGGCTTCCCGATCACCCGCGGCACCCAGGGCGGCTTCGTCACCGCCGGCCACTGCGGCCGGGCCGGCGCCACGACCACCGGGAACGGCGCGGCGCAGGGTACGTTCCAGGGGTCGTCCTTCCCCGGCAACGACTACGCGTGGGTCGCCACCAACGCCAACTGGACCCCGCGCGGGCTGGTCAACCGCTACCCGGGCACGGTACCGGTCGCCGGATCCACCCAGGCCCCGGCCGGTTCCTCGATCTGCCGCTCCGGCTCCACGACGGGGTGGCACTGCGGCACGATCCAACAGCACAACACGTCCGTGACCTACCCGCAGGGAACCGTCACCGGCGTCACCCGCACCACCGTGTGCGCCGAACCGGGCGACTCGGGCGGGTCGTTCATCTCGGGCAGCCAGGCCCAGGGGGTCACCTCGGGCGGCTCCGGGAACTGCTCCTCCGGCGGTGAGACCTACCACCAGCCGGTCACCGAGATCCTGCAGACCTACGGTCTGACCCTGGTCACCGACGGCGGCACGCCGCCCACCGGTTGCGCGGGCGCCCAGAACACCTACTCCGGCACGCTCGGCTCGGGCGCGCAGGCAATCCAGCCGAACAACTCGTACTACGAGACCACCGCGTCCGGCACACACACCGGTTGCCTGACCGGCCCGGCCGGCGCGGACTTCGACCTCACCCTGCAGAAGTGGAACGGCTCCGCCTGGACCAAGGTGGCCGAAGGCACCACTCCCGAGGCCGACGAGACGATCTCCTACAACGGCACCGCCGGGCGATACCGCTACATCGTGCTCGCCTACAGCGGCTCCGGCAGCTACACCCTGGGGGTAAGCAAGCCCTGACCGCGACCGGCGGCAGCTCCCGCATCCGACCGCACGGGTACAGGCGTCGACCCGACGCCTGTACCCGTGCTCGCGTACTACCGCGCGGGTCGGGCGATATGCGGCTTGGCGTCGTCGTAGTCGGCGCTGCCCGGCGCCTCGGTCGGGCCGTAGACCAGGTGCAGCACCCCGGTCGGGAACGCCTCGGACGAGATCAGCCGCAGCGGGATCGAGGCGTCGCCCTCGTCGAACAGGCGCATACCCTTGCGCACCGCGATCGGGTGGACCAGCAGGTGCAACTCGTCCAGGAGACCGGTGGCCAGCAGTCGGCGCACGATCGAGACCGAGCCGCTCACCGTGATGTCCGCGCCCGGCTCGTTCTTCAGCGCGGTGACGGCCGCCACCAGGTCGCCGTCGAGCTGCTCCGAGTTGCGCCACGTGAAGGCGAGTCGCTGCCGCGAAACGACCACCTTGCGGACGTCGCCGAGCGCCTTCGCGAAGCCCGCGTCCTCGCCGCCGGCCGCCTCGCGCTCCGGCCACGCGCCCGCGAAGCTGTCGTAGGTCTTGCGGCCGAGCAACACGGTGTCGGCCGCGTCGAACATCGCGCCGACGGCCGCGCCCATCGCATCGTCGAAGTACGGGAAATGCCACTGGTCGGGCGCCTCCACGACGCCGTCCAGGGAGACGAACAGGCCGGCGGTGATCTTCCTCATGACGCTCTCCAGGTGAATCTTGCGGTGGCCGAACCCCCGCGGGGAACCGCGGGGGTGAACCCGTCACCGCATTAGACGCCGGCAACGTCCGGAACTCATCGGTGACGCGACGAGCAATCCCGACAAGCTCACGCCCCGTCCGCGAGCCGGCGGCCGGCGGCGAGGTAGCGGGTGGTCACCCGGTGCTGGATCGCGCGGGTGACCGGGCCGCCCAGGTACGACCACCACGTGCCGGGTCGGCTGAACGCGCGGATGGTGAACCACACGACGTCGTCGGGGCCGCGCTCGACCACGAACGCCTCCTCGCCCGACTCGGGGTGCCCCCGCAGCGTGCCGTAGGCAAAGCCGGCCCGGTCGGCTTCGTCGAGTACCCCGACCACCCGACACGGCGCGGCGAACCGCACCGGCCCCAGCCGCAACGTCGACGTCACCTCGACCCCCACCGCGGCCCGGACCGCGTCCGCCCGCACATCCAGACCCGCCCCACGCGACACCTCCCACCCCAGCACGCCGTCCGCCACCCGCCGAAAGACCTCCGCCCCCTCGCCCACCCGCACCCGCCGCTCGACATGGTGATATCCGGACGGCAACGACACGCCATCACGCAAAGTCGCACCGACATCGGAATAAGTCAGAACCTCGGACATACGCCCCATCCTCCGCCCCCGCCACACTCCAGGAAGCCCCGGCCCCACCCACGACAGCCGCCACCGCCGCAACGCCGGACGTTGACGGCCGCCCGAAACCGTGCCACCTGGCCGGGCCGACCGGTGACCGGGCCGCGCACCCGCGTGGTCGTGGGGCGCGCGGCCCGGGACGGATCAGCCGGTCCAGCCTCGGTAGGCATACGTGAGGTCGGCGTCGGGTTCACCCAAGGTGGTGTAGGTGGTGTCGACCTGGGTGTTGTCGGGGTGTAGCGCGAACACGTCCGCGCGGTGGTCGCCGTTGACGTCGCCCGCGGCGAATCCGGCGTTCGCGAAGCCCGAGCCGCCCGGGAGGGAGTAGGTCCGCCTCGGGGCGGTGAAGCGCCCATTGGCGCCCGGGGTGAACGTGTGCACGTCGGAGGACGAGCCGTAGTCGTACATCGCCGCCACGTCCGCCCGCCCGTCGCCGTCGAAGTCCCCGCTGGTCAACCGCACTCGGTTGAACTCCCACGCGCCCGGACCCGCCGACCAGCCTTCCGCCGGCTGCTCGAAGCCGGTGCCGGTGGAGAACGCCGTGTGCCACTGCACTCCGCCGTTGGAGTAGCCGTAGAACCCGGCGATGTCCGCCTTCCCGTCACCGTTGAAGTCACCGGCCACGTACTTCGCGCTGTTGAACCACCAGCCACCCGGTGCGGCCATCCAGCCGAGTTGCGGTGCCGCGAAGTCGCCGGCGGCGTTCGCCGTGAAGGTGAACAGCCCGATCCGGCCGTCGTCGTAGCCGTAGACCGCGCCGACGTCGGTGCGACCGTCGCCGTTGAAGTCGCCGCTCAGCAGGACCACCTTGTTGTAGTCCCAGTTGCCCGCCGGGACACCCCAACTCTCGTGCGGCTGGGCGAATCCCGCCCCCGTGGACAACGCCGTGTGCAGTTGCACGCTGCCGTCCGCGTAGCCGTAGAAGCCGGCGATGTCCGCCTTCCCGTCGCCGTTGAAGTCGCCGGACACGTACTTGGCGCTGCCGAACCACCAACCGCCCGGCCCCGATTCCCAGCCGAGCACCGGCCGGTCGAAGCTGCCGTCGGGTCGCCCCGAGGAGCGGTACAGGCCGATCCGGCCGCCCGGGAAGCTCTGCACGACGCCCATGTCGGCGCAGCCGTCCCCGTCGAAGTCGCCCCCGAGCACCGCCCGCGCCCCGTCCGGAAGGCCGTTGGCACCGCCGGGGTAGGTGCGCCCGGCGCCGTCGCAGTAGGGCGTCGGGAAAGGCACGTGGTAGACCACCCGACCGGTCATCCGGGGCTGCGCCTCGCCGGCTCGGTAGGGCGATTCGTTCGCGATCCACAGTTGTCCGGTGGACGGGTCGAAGGAGACGTTCTCGATCCCCGCCGGGGTCTGTGCCCAGAGCGACAGGGGCCGGCCCACGCTGCCCCGGTAGATGCAGTTCGGTTCACCGAAGGCGTCGGCCTCGTTCGGGCAACCGCCGGTGACCACGAACTGTCCCGCGCGCATCGCGACGCCGGCCGATTTGCCGAACGGCACGTTGTAGGCGGCCTCGGCCCGGACCGCGCCGGACGCGTCCTGTTTGAACAGCGACGTCGCCGGATCCAGCGGCCAGCGCACCGCGCGGCTTTGCACATCGAGGGTGCGCTCCAGGGTGACCAACGCCGGTGTCGCGCCGCTGTGATCGATGGAACCACTCGCGAAGCACGGCGTCTGGTCGGCGTTCTCGCCGCAGGTCCCGCCCCGATAGGTGTATCGGGCGACCTGGGGCAACACGCCTTCCTGCAGGTCGGCGGAGACCGATCCGTTCGCGGCGACCCCGACGGCCGTGCCGCGCACGGTGGTGGACCACAGGTGGTTCAGGTCGAAGACGCGCACCTCGCTCTGCGCGAAGACGAGCAGATTGCCCCCGTACCAGGCGAGCGTGTCGGCGTGGCCCTCCATCGGCTGGAAGCCGCCGCCGGCGCCGGTGGGGGTCGCCAACAACGCGCTGCGGTAGGTCGGGTGCGCGGGATCCGTGACGTCGGTGAAGGAGACCCGCATCCGCGAGTTCGGCTGGTTCGGGTGATCGTAGGAGGCCGCCCAGGCGACCGCGACGATGCGGCGCCCGTTCCACAGTCCGGTCGCGGGCGAACTCTCGCCCGACGTGGCCAGCCCCTGGGGTACGTAGCGCCACGACGTCTCGTCCGAGCTGCCCGGGGTCCAACAGAAGCCGTCCGCACCGGACATGGGCACCGCGGTCTTGCAATCGGCCAGCCGGGCACCGACGTTCGGGGTGCGCCCGAGCCACGTGGTCAGGGCGACCGGCGCGAGTTGGGCGTAGCTCTGCTCGGCCGCGACCACCTGCTGTCGGGCGGAGCCGTCGAAGGCGAGCCCGAAGGTGCTCGCGTCCGTCACCGTGATCGGCGCGTCGGGATCGGTGATCAGCGCCTGGGCCGATCCGGGTAACACGACCGCCGCGGTCGCCCCCAGCAGGAGGCTCACCGCCGCAGCCACGAACCCGCGTCTTGTTCTGCCGGTACTCCGCATCGAATCCGCCTCGCCTTCGCGTTCTCCAGGCGGAGCAAGGGACTCGATCCGCCTGCTGCTACGGCGAACAACCTACCGGTCGGACGGCGCCCGGCGCCGCGACGAACTTGCGAATCGCATGGGAATTCCCTTGCGCCCAAAGCCCGTTCACCCCGATCGAAAACCCGCAAAGCACCGACAACACCGACGAACCCCACAACCGGCTCACCGAACCGGCACGTCGTACACCACCAGCATCGTCGCGGCCGACCGGCACGCAGCGGCGCCCCGAGGCGGCTCGGACAGGGTCAGCGCCGGCACGCCGTCCGGGCCGACGTCGACCCGCGTCCCGACCTCGACCGCCGCGGCGGGCGTGCGGCAGTACGGCACCGCGAACGCGAAGCGCCGGTCCCGGGTGCGCGGCGGCAGCACCGGCACCGCGTCCCGAGGCAGACCCAACTCCGCGCTCCAGCCCGACAGTTCCGCCGCATCGGCCAGCTCCCGCGAGCGCACCCCCGGGGGCGGCGACTGCGTCGGTGTGTCGAAGACCCGCTGGGCGACCAGCAGTCCGGTCCCCGGATCGCGCGGCTTCCGGCCCTGGAAGTGCGGTTGGGCCGGCAGCTTGTCGCGCGGCACCTCGAAGCGCGCCACCAGCGGCATCTCGTCGAAACACTCGCGCTGCTCCGGACCGGTTTCCAGGTCCAGGGCCAACGCGGAGCCGTCCAGATACAGTCGCGCGCTCTTCGTCTGGGCACACCTGGTGCCCATCGAAATGCTCACCACGGCGCTGCGGGCGAAGTCCACCCCGGGCTCAGCGGCGGCCGGGCGGCCCGGCGTGAGGTGGGACAGGATCACCCGGTCCTCCTGGGGGGTGCGCGCGACATACAGGCCGTGCACGGCCGAAACGGAACCCACGGTCAGGGTCCGCACGTCGATCCGCACCCCGGGCACCGGCGCGACGACCGCCCGGGCCGGCGTGTCCCGCGCCTCGATCACCCCGACGGCGATCCCGACCGCGACCACCATCGCGACCACGACCCACCAGGCCCGCCGCCGCCTCGTCCTTGCCGCACCCGTCTCGATCATGCCGATGCGACGCACGCTCCCCCGCCCCGGTTCCCCGCTCCGCTCGGATCGTTCACCGCACCCGGGTGGGCGGCGCCTTCCGCCAGACGAGGACCTCGGTGCTCGGCTGCCGTTCGGAGAACCGCCCCGACGCGGACGCCTGCCGCAGGAGCCGACGCAGGTCCGCCTCGAAGTCGTCGCGCCGGGCACCGAACAGGTGCGGGGCCGAGAACGACATCGAGAACACCCGGGCGACCACATCCGCACAGGTGCGTTCGAGTTCCTGCCCGCCGGGAACGACCAGGCGCCGATCCGGGACGAAGCCCGCGCGGGCGAACACCTGCGCCTCACCGCCGGGTGTTCCCTCCCGCAGCAACCCGCGGCCGGCCCGCCGGATCGGCCCCAGGTAGTGCCCGACCAGCTCGTCCACCGCCGCCCGGGGCACCGCCGGATGCGGCAGGCCGTCGACGGTGCGTGGTTCGGACTTCAGGTCGCAGATGTGTACCAGCGCCCCGCCCGGCGTGAGCATCTCCCGGATCGCGGCCGCCACCCGGTCGCGCTCCATCCAGTGGAACGACTGCGCGAAGGTCGCGACCGTGAACACGCCGAGTCCGGCGGGCAGTTCCTCGGCCCGCGCCCGCACCCAGCGGGTCTTCCCGGCGACGCCCCGCGCGGCGGCACCGCGGCCGGCCCGGGCGATCATCCCGCTGTCCGGATCCACGCCGACGATCTCGCCGAACACGTGTGCCAGGCCCAGGGCGACCGTGCCGGGACCACATCCCACGTCGATCAGCCGCCCACGCCCGTCGAGCGTCAACGCCTCGGTGAGGGCGTCGGCCAGGCCGGGCGCGTACGGAAGGCGCCCTCGCTCGTAGTACTCGGCCGTGCCCGCGAACAGGCTCTCGTCCCACTCCCAACCGGCTTCCACGCGGCCCTTTGTACCTCGAAGCGGGCCGCCCGCGCCGAGTCGGCGTGACCGGGTGGGCCCCGAGGCGGTTGATGGGGCATGGGTGGCAGGAGCCGGGTGCGGGGCGGGCGGGTCGCGGTGCCGAGCGGGCGGGCGGGGTGCCGGCGTTCACCGCGCCGCCACCGACCCCGATCCGCGCCGACCTACGCCTTGGTCGCGCGCAACGAGTAGATCAGCGGCACCCGCGGATGACCTGCGGGGAAGCGATGGATCCCGTGCTCCTGCTCCAGGATCGGAAAACGAGCGAAGAGGGAGAAGGCGTGTTCGTGCAGGAACTCCAGGCGCAGCCCGGCCGCCGTCAGCGCGCTGACCACGTCGCCGATGCCGTGTTGCCACTCGACCGTGACGTTCGCGGAGGTCGGCGCGGCCAGGTCGGCATAGGTGCCCGGCTCGTCCCACACCAGCGCGTCGCGGCGGAAGTAGTCCAGTTCGACGGTGCGGCCGTCCTCGGCCAGGACGTCGGCGAACGGGTGGAACTCGGCCAGGTACAGAAAGCCGCCCGGGGCCACCAGCGCGGCCACCGTACGGGCCCAGCGTTCCACGTCCGGGAGCCAACACAGCGCGCCCAGGCCGGTGTAGACGATGTCGAAGGTCCGGCCTTCGAGGGTGTCGACGGCGTCGTACACGTCGGAGGTGACGAATCGGGCCGTGTCGACCCCGATCCGCGCGGCGAGGTCGCTCGCGGCGGCCACGGCCGGCTCGGAGAAGTCCAGGCCGGTGACGGTGGCGCCGCGGCGGGCCCAGGACAGGGTATCCAGACCGATGTGGCACTGGAGGTGGAGCAGTGTCCGACCCGCGACGTCGCCCACCTCGGCGAGTTCGAAGTCGCGCAGGGCGTCCTTGCCGGCAACGAAACCGGCCACGTCGTAGAACTCGCTCGCGGTGTGGATCGGGACCCGCTCGTCCCAATTGGCCTGATTGAACGCGCGCCAGTCCGCCGTGTCGGGGGTCTTCGTCATGACCGGCCACGCTAATCGGCCGCCCGGCCGGTCTCAACCGAAATTCCGCCGGTGCCCGCCCCGCCTACCTGGCCGGCTCGGCCTTCGGAGTCCCCTCGGCCGGTTTCGGGATGTCGACCACAGGCGCATCGCCCTCCCGGCTCTCCCGGCCCTCCCCGCCCACGGCCGGCCGCGACGTCGGTTCGGCGGCGCGGGAGCGGGTGGCGACGATCAGGGCCACCGACCCGACGATGATCAGGCCGCCGAGGTAGACGTTCGGGCCCACCGACTCGCCCGCGATCGCGGCGCCGAGCAACACCGCGATCACCGGGTTGACGTACGCGTAGGTCGCCACCGTGTCGTTGGGCAACACGGTGTTGACGTAGAGGTACGCGCTGAACGCGACGATCGAACCCGCGAACACCAGCCAGGTCAGGCCGAGCCACGAGGCGGTCGAGATCTCGGCCACGTGCAGCCGGCCGAACTCGCCGCGCAGCGCGGCCAGGACGAGCAGGGCCACGCCGGCGGTGATCATCTCCAGCGAGGCGACCACGAGCGGGTGCCTGGGCAGCGGCGCGGTCCGCGCGTACACCGAGCCGGCCGCCCACAACACGCACGCGATCAGGACCATCACGGTGCCGCCCGCGTGTACGTCGCCGCCCGGGCCGCCGACCAGGACACCGATCCCGACGGTGCCCAGGAGCAGTGCGAGCAGGACCGCGCCCGACACGCGGGTCCGGGTCACCAGCGCGTTGATCAGCACCATCCACACCGGCACCGTGGCCACGATCAGCGCGGCGAACCCCGAGTCGAGGTGTTGTTCGCCCAGGCTCACCAGGCCGTTGCCGCCGACCAGGAGCAGACCGCCGATGATCGCCGCCGAGCGCAGGTGCGGCCAGGTCGGTCGCTGGGCACCTCGCGCGTGCCGGGGGCCGACGACCGCGAACATCAGCAGCCCCGCGATCAGGAACCTGGCGCCGGCCGCGAGCAGCGGCGGGATCGTCTCGATCGCGTACCGAATACCCAGATACGTCGAACCCCACAGGATCCAGACGGTCACGAGCGCGGCCCACGGCAACAGTCGATCCCTCATTAGAGGAGACAAGGCGATCCCCATACCTCAGTAAGTTAAGTAGAAGCGGCTGATAGCCTTTTTTAGAGTAGGTCCCACTCATTCGCAGAAACAAGGGGATTCGATGACACGGCCACTGGACGACATCGACCGGACGCTGCTTCGCGCGCTGAGCAACGACGGACGGCGCACGGTGCGCGCGCTCGCCAAGTCGGTGGACCTGTCCGAACCGGCGGTCCGCGATCGTCTCCAGCGGCTGGAGCGGGACGGGGTGATCACCGGCTACCACGCGGCCTTCGCGCCCGAGGCGGTCGAGGCCGGCACCGCCGCGTTCATCGCCTTGCGCTTCGATGCCGGAAAGGTGGCCCGGGACCAGGTGGAGGCGGCGATCCGACGCGAGCCGGCCGTACTGGAGGCACACGAGGTCGCGGGCGAGGACTGCTTCTGGATCAAGGTCCGGGTGGCCTCCACGGCCGACCTGGCGGAAACCCTCGACCGCATCCGGTCGGTCCCGGTGATCCGCGGCACCGGCACCACGATCGTGTTGCGTACCGTCTTCGAACGGCCGCTGCTGTCCGCCGAGATCGACGCCTCGGCACCGTCCACCGCGCGGCCCGAGGAGGATCCGGCGTCCTGAGCGAGCGCGGTCACGGTGCCCGCCGTGCCGGCACGCGGGCGCGCACGGAGGGACAGTGGAAGGCAGCACCGCATTCGAGGCGGGTTCCCCAGGGTGATCGGGAGCTGTCATGACAACCGGACGCCGGCCCGTGGTGGTCGGAGTGGAGAATTCGGCGGCGGGCCTGCTCGCCGTCGACTGGGCCGCGGACGAGGCCGTACGACACGGGTTGGCGCTGCGGCTGGTACACGCGTCGGAATGGCCGGCCGAGCCGGCCGGAGTGGAGGCCACGTATCAGGCCGCCCGGCACGACGGTCGTTTGAACACCGCACACGCCTTCGACT
Organism: Embleya sp. NPDC059213; assembly: GCF_042754445.1. NCBI lineage: Bacteria > Bacillati > Actinomycetota > Actinomycetes > Kitasatosporales > Streptomycetaceae > Embleya > Embleya sp. NPDC059213. The sequence goes on along the minus strand of NZ_JBHZAV010000115.1, from coordinate 13,570 downwards.
GGTCGGTCGACACCTATCACGAGGCCGGCGCCGGGGCCACCGTCCCGCGCCTGAGTTGGGCCGAGCGGCGCCGGGAGGCCCACGACGCGCTGTTGGAGCGGGCCAGGACCGTGGCGGTCACCGGCCGACCGGGGTTGTCGGTGAGCATGGCGACGGTCGAGGGCCGCCCGGTGGACGTCCTGCGTGCCCAGGCCCCCGAAGCCGCCATGCTCGTGCTCGGCTCGCGCCGGTTGTCGGCGCTGACCGAACTGTTCACCACGGGCAGCATCGCGATTCCGGTGAGTGCGCACGCGCCGTGCCCGGTGGCGGTGGTGCGCGGACCCGAACCCGCCGCGGGTGTGCCGCCGACGGTGGTGGTCGGGGTCGACGGATCGGCCGGCTCCGAGCCCGCCGTCGGCTACGCGTTCGAGACCGCCTCGTTGCGCGGCGCGGGCCTGCGGGCGGTTCTGGTACGCCCGCCGACGCCGAACATGGTCGCCGCGTTCGGCAGCGAGTCCGAGGTCGACGAGGCGCTGATCCGCCTGGGCGAGACGCTCGCCGGGTGGGGCGAGAAGTACCCGGACGTACCGGTCGAGCGGGTGACGATCCTCGGCCACCGGGTCCGCGGCCTGGCCGACGCCGCCCAGGACGCGCTGTGCCTGGTGGTCGGCTCGCGCGGGGTGGGCGGCTTCCGCGGCATGCTCCTCGGCTCGGTCACCCACGGTCTGATCCACCACGCGCCCGGGCCGCTGGTGATCGTGCCGCGATCGGGGGACCCGCGGTGACCGTGCGCGGGCCGGCGACGCGGCTGCGGGCCGGGTGGTGGGCGAGCAAACCGGCCCGCCTCACGCCGCGGCGTATGCGCAGGCCCGTTCGGCGATGGTGACGGGCACGCCCTCGGTGCCGGTGAGCAGGGTTCGGCAGGCCGATACGCCGGCCGGACCGTTGCCGCCGTAGCCGCAGGCGGTGCCGCCGATCATCGAGTCGTATCCCGCCACGGCGAGGTAGGCCACGCACGCGGATGGAGTGGCGTGGGCGGTGGGGGCGGTGGCGAAACCGGCCAGGATCACGGCCGACGTGCCAAGGGTTGCGGCGATGCGACGGGAAGTGCGCACGAGTCACCTGCTTCTTTCGGTCGCGGACACGAACAAAGCGGCGTCGCCCACGTGTTCGGGCGGCGGACCCGGGCCGACCCCACACCGGCCCGCCCGTCACCGTAGGGCGATCCCCGGGTCCGGACAAGCCCTGCAATCACGCCTGTTGTCGGCCGAAACCCGCTCTTTCCGCGCCCACTTCGCGTGCGCGCGGCGCCTCCTGCACGCGCTTCGCCCCCATCTCCCCCATCGCCCCCACCGCCTCGCTCGCCTCCATCGCTTGCTTCGTGTACTTCCCGGGAAGCATGCGTGCGCAGTCGTCCTGCCTCCCGTGGAGGCTGCGGAAAGCCTCCTCGGGTCGGACGCGGGGACGATGGCCTGCGGGCGAGAGTTGTCCGGGTAAGGAATCAACCACGCGGGGCGCCCGATCCGGAGAGGGCGGGCGCTTCCCTCCACCGACGGGGCGCACGCTGTGGACCACGCGGCAACGCACGACAAGACCGGCAACGACCGCAGCAGGGGCGAGGATGCGAGTGGCGACGGCCATGCGGAAGCCGGCGGTGCCGCCGAGGCCGGGGCCGATGTCGACGCAGGGGCCGGAGCCGCCGACACCGGCGTCGCGGTCGCCGACGAAGGCGGGGGCGGCGACGCCGGCGCGGGCCGGGAAGCCGCGACGCCCGTCCCCGACCGGCCGCCCCGGTCCCGGTTGCGCCGCTGGACCCGCCGGATCGCGTTGACCTGTGCCGTCACGCTGGTTGCCGTGACCATCGCGTCGTTCGGCTACAACGCCTTCACCGACGACCGCGCCGATCCCCCGGCGGGGCTGACCTACGTACAGGCGGCCGACGTCCGCACCCGCTACCAGACCTGGGGCACCTCCGGATCGCCGGTGGTCCTGGTGCACGGGGCCTTCGAGTCGGTCGACACGTGGTCGCGGCTGGCTCCGTTGCTGGCGCGCAATCACCGGGTCTACGCCCTCGACCTCACCGGCTACGGATACAGCCAACGGCGCGGGCCGTACACGGTCGACCACCTGACCCGCCAACTCCTGGGCTTCCTCGACGCCATGCACCTGGGCGGCCCCGACGAACGACCATTGCTGGTGGGGCATTCCAGCGGCGCGGCGATGGTCGCCGAGGCCACGCTGCGCGCGCCGGAGCGGATCGGCGGCGTCATGCTCCTGGACGGTGACGCACTCGACACCGGCGCCGGGCCCCCGGCCGCGTTGCGGTACCTGCTGATCGATCCGTTTCGCACCAGCCTGCTGCGGATCGGGCTCGGCACCGACTGGTTGATCCGCAAGGTGTACGGCGCGCAGTGCGGCCCCGAGTGTCCCCGACTCGACCGGGCCGGTGTCGAGGAATGGCGGCGGCCCTTTCGGGTGGCGGGCGCCGAGGGCGCGTTGTGGGACATGCTCGGCGAGGGCGTACTCGGCATCTCCGCCCGGCGGTTGGCCCTGTTGCACGACCTGCGGTTGCCCAAGTCGGTGGTCTTCGGCGCGAACGACGACGTCTTCGACGACGACACCCCCGTCGACACCGCGACCCGGATCGGCGCACCGCCACCGACCCTGATCCCCAAGTCCCGCCATCTGCCGATGATTTCCGCCCCCGAAGCGGTCGCCTCCGCAATCGACGCCCTGATACCCCCACCACCCGCCGCAGCAGCCGCCCCGGCCGGCTGAGCCCCGGGCCCACGTCCACGCTCCCGCCCGCGATCGCATGGCACGGGCAAAGAGGACGAATGTGCCCGCCCGGTTGTCCGATCCCGAACCCGCTTATACGTTCCATGGATGCAGGCCAGGACGCGAACCGATCCCAGCGCGTCACCGGCGGGAAGACAGGAGTGACCGACGATGGTTCAGGTGGACACGACGGTTCCACACTCGGCTCGGATGTACGACTACGTCCTGGGCGGCAAGGACAACTACCTCGCCGACCGCGAGGCGGCCGAGGAAGCCCTGAAGGTGTGGCCCGAGTTGTGGACGAGCATGCGGGTCAACCGGGCGGTGATGCGGCGGATGGCGCACTGGCTGGTCACCGAGGGCGGCGTCCGCCAGTTCCTCGACATCGGTACCGGCATCCCCACCTCGCCGAATCTGCACGAGGTCGTGCAGGACACCGCGCCCGAGTCGCACGTGGTGTACGTCGACAACGACCCGATCGTGCTGGTCCACGCCCGCGCCCTGCTCTCCAGTGCGCCGCAGGGCCGCACCGCCTATGTCGAGGCCGACATGCGCGACGCCGACCGGTTGTTCTCGACGCCCGAGTTGCGCGAGACCCTGGACCTCGATCGGCCGGTGGGGGTGACGGTGATCGCGATGCTGCAGTTCGTCGAGGATGCCGCCGGGCTGATCGACAAGCTGACGGCACCTCTCGCCCCGGGCAGCTACCTGGCAATCACGGCGGCGACGGCGGACCTGGCGGTCGGCTCCACCGCGTTGGCCGAGGTGTACACCCGCCGGGGCATACCGATGTACCTGCGCACCCGCGACGAACTGGCCGCCCTGTTCGCCGAGCGCTGCGATCTCGTCGAGCCGGGCGTGGTACCGATGCAGCACTGGCGCCCGGCCGACGGCGAGCAGCCGGTCGGCGTCGAACAGACCAACATGTTCGCCGCCGTCGGCCGGATCCGCTGACCCGCCCACGGCCTGCCGCCCACCGCCGACCGGGTCCGGAATGACCCGGTTCGGAAGTGTGTTCCGACGATGGAATCATGGAGGGAACGCTAAGGAGTCGATCGCATGGGATTCATGGTGTGGCCGTGCACGCTCGGTAGCCGAAGCGTTCTCGAACGTGCGGAACACGTGCTGATCGGGCTCAGTCCCTGGAACAGCTATTACAAGCCACGCAGAGTCGAGGCCCTGGTGCGGTGGGGGTGTGCGAACTTCGTGCGGGTCGACGTCTTCGTCCCCGGCGACGAGGCGGCGCACACCCTGACCGCCGCCGGCGTCCAGCCCGCGGAGGCCGCCCGGCGCGCCCGGTATGCCGTCGGCCGGCTGCGCAGCCCCGCGCGGCGCGGCCTGCGCAACGCGGGCGTGGCCGAACCGGAGCACCACCTGCACACCTGGACGCAGTTGTCCGAACGACCCGCGTATCAACATTCGCTGAAGCGGGTCCGCGACGCCTACGACATGGACGAGGCGGTGCGTGCGGCCTGTCGAGACACCGCGCGCGGAGCGGTCCGGCGGGTCGCCGGGCAAGAGCCGACCGAGGAACAGATAGACCACGCCGTGAGCTACGCGCTCGCCGAGTTGCCGCTGGTCCTGGACGGGCCGGCGATATTCGGGACCACGACGTCGCTGTTCGTCTACCACCGCGAAATGGATCTCCTGGCGCCGTTCATCAACGGCGAGTCGACCGACCTTCGTCCCGCACCCGGTCAGGGATACGCCGTGGTACGGCCGCCCGACCAGGACGCGACGCCCGCCTGGCTCTCCCAGCACTCGCCCGAGGGCCGAGCAACCCCACCCGCGGCCGGCGCCACCGAGTCGACCCCGAATCCGCTGCCCCGTCCCTGACACCCGACACCGGACCGTTCCTCCCGACACCCACCCGACCCCGACCCGGACACCGCCCGCACCATGATCCGGGCCTTGTTTTCCACGCGCGTCGACAATAGATTCCGCCCCCGCAGACAATCAGGCCCGAGCCTGCGCGAGGCCGGGCCGATATCGGTTCCGCCTGCCCCGGCGCCCGAGAAGGGAGATCCTCGTAGGACGGGGGCGCGACACCGCGGCGGCCGTGCAGCAGGGGGGCGACGATCGGGGTCAGGGGGACGCCGCGCGGGCAGGGGGGCGCGGAGGGGCGCGGGCCACTACGGGTGTTGCTGGTGGTGGACGACCTGCGCATCGGCGGCGCACAGCGGCAAGTCGCGGGATTGGCAGGCGCGTTGGCGTCGTGTGGGCACACGGTGGTGCTGGCGTGCACCGAGGACGGGCCGGCCGGTGCCGAACTCGCCGCCGCGGGCGTGTCGATCGTCGTGCTGGGCCGGCACCGGGTGGCCCGCCTGGTCAGTCCGATGCTGGCGCTGCGGATCGCGCGCTTGGCCAGGGTGGGCCGCTTCGACGTGGTCCATGCGCACGTGCATGCCGCCACGATGGCCGCGGCCCTCGCCGGCCGACTCGCCCGGGTCCCGGTGGTGGTGACCGAGCACAGCATGGCGTCCTGGCGCGGGCCTCTGGCCCGCGCGTACAGCCGCCCGTTGTACCGCCGATGTGCCCTGGTCCTGGCCGTCTCCGAGCAGATCGCGGACCGGCTGCGCCGGCTCGACCGGGTGCCCACCACACGTGTCCGAGTGGTGGGCACCGCGGTGTTCGGCGCCACACCGGCGGCCCTCCCGGACCGACACGATGCGCCGGTGACGGTCGGGGTGGTCGGCCGGCTGGAGCCGGAGAAGGGCGTGGAGTTCTTCCTGCGCGCCGCCGCGTGCCTCGCGGATCGACACCCTCGGGTGCGCTTCACCGTCGTGGGCGACGGCCGACTGCGCGGGGAACTGCACGCGCTGACACGGCATTTGCGACTGGGCGACCGGGTGCACTTCGGCGGCATGTGCACCGACGGCCCGGCGGCGGTGGCCGCCCTGGACATCCTGTGCGTCCCGTCCCTGACCGAGGGCGCCCCACTGGTCGTCCTGGAGGCGATGGCCGCGGGCGTACCCGTGATCGCCACCACCGTCGGCGCCATCCCGCACCAACTCGGCCACGGCCACGCGGGCATCCTGGTCGAACCCACCGACGTGGCCGCCCTGGCCCGGGCCCTGGACACGCTGCTGACCCACCCGCACGAGCGCCGACGCCTGGGCCGAGCCGGCCGACACCGCCTGTCCGGCCTCGCGAACGCCGACGCGGTGACCGCCGCCGTCTGCACTGCCTACCGCGACGCACTCCACCCCGCGGACGACGGCGGCAGGCCCGACCGGCACGGGTGAGCGTGCCGCGCCGCGCGTGGCCCACGGCTACCCGGCAACCCACGGGACGTTGCCCGTGTTGCCCGCCCGACCGTTCTCGGTGCAGTGTGCGGGCGGCGTGCTCCCGTACACGTACTGGACGAAGTCGCGCAGGTCGTTGCGCCAGTAGTCCCAGGTGTGTTCACCGGGACCCGTGCAGTAGCGGGGCGTGAACGAGCCGCCGATGACCGTGCGCAGTCCATCGTTCCACGTCTTGATGTCGGACTCCCCCTGACCGCTGGGCACGCCCTGGCCGTTGGCGCCGCCGGAGTACATCGCGAACTTGCCCGCGTAGCCCGCGTACTTGCCCGCCGCGGCCATGCCCACCGGGGTGATCGCCGTCCAGTTCGCCTGCGGCCCGTAGACCGCTTCGGCGCGTTCCAACGGGGTACCGAACACCCGGTAGTTCGGATCGGCCAGACCGTTCCAGGAGGTGGCCGCACCGTAGCCGAGCATCGAATCGGCCACCCGGTTCAACGCACGATCGTCGGCCAACGTGGTACCGCCCGACAACGCCCCCACGGCGGAGAACTCGTCCCGCAGGTCGGCGGCGTAGCGCAGCGCGCCGAGCCCGCCCATCGACACACCCGCGATCGCACGTCCCGAACGGTTGTCGACGGTGTTGAAGTTCGCGTCGATCCAGGGCACCAACTGCCGCAGGTGGAAGGTCTCCCACTGCGGCGCGAAGTTGCCCCGGGTCTGTCCCGCCCAATCCGTGTACCAACCGGCCTTGCCGCCCTCGGGCATGACCACGATGCCCTTGAACGTGCGCCGATCGATCGTGTTCAGGATGTCGCCCGCGTCGGACTTGGACCACTGCTCGAAGTCGCCGAACCCGCCGTGCAACAGGTAGAGCACCGGATACGCCTCGGCCGGATCGTTCACGTAGTCGTCGGGCAGCCAGATCCGCACCTTGACCGGCACCTCGACCGGGTCGATCGAGGGCGTACCGCCGCGCGGCCGCATGATCGCCGAGGTGGTCATCGTCGCGTCGAACATCCTGCGGTCGCTGAGCAGATTCGAGTTCGTCCACTGGGTGAGTGTGATGCCGTGCGAGTTCGCCGCCGGCAACGGCGGTGCCGGCGGCGGCGGAAATGCCTGCGCCCGGGTCGGCAGGCCCAGTACGGCCGCCACCAGCGCCACCGCGACCGCGAACACCGTCGCGACGCGGCGGGCCGGTCGACCGGTTTGCCCCGGTCCCTGCGCTCGCTTCGTGCCGACCGTTCGGTCCATGCCGACCGTTCCTTCCGTGCCGACTGTTGCGTTCGTGCCGATGGTTCCGTCCGTGCCGTCCACGACCACCCCCGACGGCTGTTCGCCGTATCGATGTGCCCCACGCGGGCCCGACCTGGCGCAACCCTGGCCGAGCCGACCCCGGCTGTCCTCCCGCACACGGTGGACATCCCGGGTAAACCTGGGCGGTAGCCCCGGTGCCGGCTGCACCGACCGCGGTACGGCAACGACCCATCGCACCCGAACGCGGCGTTGCCCTCACGCCCGCGTCAATGTCTACGGTCGTACGAACGCAGCCCCCGGGTCCGCGCCCGCCCACACCCGCGCACCCCTGCGCCGCCGCACCCCCGCACCCTCATCCGACGATTCGAGGACGCCCATGCCTTTCCTCCTGCACCTGGACGCCAGCATCCGCCACACCGGCTCGGTGTCCCGCGAACTCTCCGCCCACTTCGCCGCACGCTGGCGGGCCACCCACCCCGACGGCGGCTACACCCACCGCGATCTGGCCGCCGAACCCGTCCCGCACCTCACCCACGAGGTCCGCGAAGCCCTGCTCGACCCCAGCCGAGGCCACGGCGAACCACCGCACGAACGAGCCCTGACCGAGGCATTGAACGCCGAGCTGCGCGCGGCGGACACCATCGTCCTGGGCGTACCCATGTACAACTACTCGATCCCGTCGACGGTCAAGTCCTGGTTCGACCGCATCGTCACACCGGCCAACATGGTCCCGCCCGACGGCACTCCCGGCCCGCTGGCGGGCACCTCGGTCGTGGTGGTCACCGCGAAGGGCGGCTCCTACGCACCCGGCACGCCACGCGAGGGCTGGGATCACCAGGAGCCGTACCTGCGGGCGGTGCTGCGCTCGATCGGCCTCGCGGACGACCTGGAGTTCGTGCACGCCGAGCTGACCCTGGCCGCGGTCGTCCCGGCGATGTCCGCACTCGAGCCGCTGGCCGAGGAGTCGCTGAGCCGGGCCTACGCGACCCTCGAAACACTGGCCGCCCGCACCGGCTGACCGGGATCGGCGGGTAGGTGCCGAGGGCGAACCACCACACCGGGCCTCGACGACCGCGCCCCCGCGATCCGATCCCGCAGACAGCGGGTCGGGCACCCGGCACCGGATGGACGCACGCGACGTCGATCGGTTCCCGGCGGATCAGCCGCCGTTCACCGTCACCTTCGAGACGGCGCCTTCCGAGAGTTGCCACCGGTCCACGATCCGCCGGTACTCGCCGGCGGCGATCAGCCGCTCCAATGCCTGCCGGACCGCGTCGCGCAGTTGCGGATCGGTGTTGCGGAAGGCGATGCCGTACGGCTCGGCCTCGATCTGTCCCTGCGCGACCCGGAGGCCGTCGGCCGAGTTCCGGGCGGCATACACGGCGGCGGGGTAGTCGAACAAGCCCGCGTCGGCTTCGCCCTGCCGGATCCGTGTGGTCGCTTCGACCATGGTGGCGACACCGACCTTGGTCACCCCGCCGCCGGATCCGCACTTGCCGCCCGCCTCGGTGGCGAGATCGTCCTGGAACGCGCCCTTGAGGATCACCACCCGGCACCCGCACAGGTCGGAAAGGCCCTGGATGCGCCGAGGATTGTCCTTGGCGACCAGGATCGCGGTGCCGGCCCGGAAGTAGTCGACGAAGTCGATTCCGTCCGCCCGCCGCGCCGGTGTGTCCACCATCGAGGACATGATCAGGTCGATGCGGCCCGACTTGAGCGCGGGCACCAGCGCATCGAAGGTCGAGGGCCGCAACTCCAGGGCGACCCCGAGTTGTTCCCCGATCGCCTTGGCCAGATCGGCGGTCATCCCGATCACCGTCCGGCCGTCGGCGTCGAGGAACTCGTTGGGCGGATAGGCGGCGTCCACCCCGACGGCGAGCGGTTGCCCGTTCCGGTACTTCTCCGGCAGCAGCCCCGCCGACGGAGCACCGGTGTTCACACCGGAACCCACCGGCGGCTGCGAGCCGTTCGCGCCCGGCGCACCCCCCGATACCTTGTTTCCCGGCGAACTCGCACCCGGCGACTCCTTGTTCGCCACCGCGCCGGTACGCCCGCCCTCGTCGCGGGTGAACAGGTACGCGCTCCCGCCCGCGAGCGCCGCGGCCACCACCGAGCCGCCGATCAACAACCGACGGCGCGGCATGCCGGAATCCTTCGTGACCGGCGCGAACGGCACGGCCGGCGCCTGGTCCGGAACCGGCGACCATCCGGGAACCGGCGCCCGCGCGGGTCGGGGCGGCGGCGGTACGGCAGCGGGCGCCCGCACAGGTCCGGGCGGCGGCGGCACCGGCCCGGCCGGCGCAGTCGGCGCGCCGGCCACGGCCTCCGGCGGCTGCCTCGGGTACGTCGGCGGCACACCCCCCGCCCCCGCCTCCGTCGGCCCCGCCTCCGTCGCCCCCGCCTCCGTCGGCCCCGTCTCCCCCGGCCGGTTCCGCACCAGCGCCGAATGCGCCGCCGGCAGCCAGTCGTCGGCCGCCGGCCGCGCCGACTCGCCCAGCAGTTCGAGGAGCCGTTCCGGCGTCGGCCGCTCTGCCGGATCCTTGCGCAGACAGGCCGCGACCAGGGGCCGCAGCCCCGCCGGCACCGCGTCGAGCCGAGGCTCCTCGTAGACCACCCGGAACAGCAGTTGGGCCGGGTCCCCCGTCCCGAACGCCGGCACGCCCGCCGTGGCGTAGGTCAACACCAGGCCGACCGCGAACACGTCGCTCGCGGGCCCGACCTCGTCGCCCCTGGCCTGTTCCGGCGACAGGAAGCCCGGCGAGCCGACCAGATGCCCGGTCCGGGTCAGCTCGCTCGTCCCGTGCACCTGTCGGGCGATGCCGAAGTCGATCACCCGGGGGCCGTCGGCGGTGAGCAGCACGTTGGACGGCTTGAGGTCGCGATGCACCAGGCCGACCGCGTGGATCGCGGTCAGCGACTCGGCCAACCCGGCGGCCAGCAGCCGCGCGCTCGACTCGGGCAGCGGACCGTGTGCGGTCACCGCCTGGGTCAGCGAGGGTCCGGTGAGGTATTCGGTGGCCAGCCACGGTGTCTCGGCCTCGGCGTCCGCGTCCACGAACGCGGCCGTCCAGAAGCCGCCGATCCGCCGCATCGCCGCGATCTCGGCCGCGAACCGCCGCCGAAAGTGCGGATCGGCGGCCAGTTCGGCGTGCACGGTCTTGACCGCCACCAGCCGCCCGCCGGGCGATCGGGCCAGGAACACCCGCCCCATGCCGCCGGCCCCCAACCGGCCCAGTACCGCGAACGAACCGATCCGCTGCGGATCCTGTGCCTCGACCGCGTCCACCACGTGCCCCGACTCCCACCTGTCGATACGTCGAAGGCATCACCGTACGGGATCGCCGATCACCCGACGGATCGCCCCGATCGGGTCGGGCGGCCCCTCCGCGTTACTCCGCCCGGCCCACCGTCGGCGCGGCTCGACGTGCAGGGGGGCATCGCAGGCCATCGAATGTAGGGGCCAGCTTTTCCCTGCCGAGGAGTTCGACGTGAAGCCCGTCGCCCTGTCGCCGAAGGCCCGCGAAGATGCCCTGACCGCCCTGGGATCCGGCCGCGAGCTGGACATCCTGGTCATCGGCGGAGGTGTCGTCGGCGCCGGATGCGCGCTGGACGCCGTCACCCGGGGCCTGAGCGTGGGCCTGGTCGAGGGTCGGGACTGGGCCAGTGGTACCTCCAGTCGCTCCAGCAAACTCATCCACGGCGGGCTGCGCTATCTGGAGATGCTGGACTTCCGGCTCGTCCAGGAGGCGCTGCGCGAGCGCGGTCTGCTGGTGCAACGGTTGGCTCCGCACCTGGTGCGCCCGGTGAAGTTCCTGTATCCGCTGACCCATCGCGGGTGGGAGCGGTTGTACGTGGGCGCCGGGGTGCTCCTGTACGACACGATGGGGATGACCTCCGGCAATTCCCGGGGCCTGCCGCATCACCGGCATCTGAGCAGACACCGGGCCCTGGACGAGGTGCCCGCCCTCAAGTCGGACGCGCTGATCGGCGCGGTGCAGTACTGGGACGCGCAGGTCGACGACGCCCGGCACACCATGACCATCACCCGGACGGCCGCCGCGTACGGCGCGCAGGTGGCCAACCGGACCCGGGTCACCGGCTTCCTCCGCCAGGGCGAGCGGGTCACCGGCGCAACCGTCGTCGACGTCGAGTCGGGCCGGGTGTTCGAAGTGCACGCCAAGCAGGTGATCAACGCGACCGGCGTGTGGACCGACGACACCCAGGCGATGGCCGACACCCGGGGCCAGTTCCATGTGCGCGCGTCCAAGGGCGTGCACATCCTGGTGCCCCGGGATCGGGTGAACTCGCGGTCCGGGTTGATCCTGCGCACCGAGGCCAGCGTGTTGTTCGTGATCCCGTGGGGCCGGCACTGGCTGATCGGCACCACGGACACCCCGTGGGACCTGGACAAGCAACATCCGGCGGCGAGTTCGCGCGACATCGACTACCTGCTGGAGCACGTCAACCGGGTGCTGGCCACGCCGCTGTCCCGGGACGACGTGGAGGGCGTGTACGCGGGGCTGCGACCGTTGCTGGCCGGCGACGCGGCCGAGACCAGCAAGTTGTCCCGGGAACACCTGGTCGGCCATCCCGTGCCGGGCCTGGTGGTGATCGCCGGCGGCAAGTACACCACGTATCGGGTGATGGCCAAGGACGCCGTCGACGAGGCGGTACGCACCCTGGACGGCGCGCGTCCGGGCCCGTCGGTGACCCACGACGTGCCGCTGCTGGGCGCCGACGGATACCAGGCGCTGCGCAATCGCCGGCACAGCCTGGCCCGGGCGTCCGGGTTGCACGTGGTGCGCATCGAGCATCTACTCGCCCGGTACGGCTCGATGATCGGCGAGGTACTCGAACTCATCGAAAAGGACCCCGAGTTGGCCACACCATTGCCCGGCGCGGACGACTATCTGCGGGCCGAGGTGGTGTACGCGGTCACCCACGAGGGCGCGCATCACCTGGACGACGTGCTCACCCGGCGCACCCGGGCCTCGATCGAGTCGTGGGATCGCGGCGTGGAGGCCGCCGAGATCGCCGCGCGGCTGATGGCCGGGCCGCTGGGCTGGGACGAGCAACAGATCCGCAACGAGGTCACGCACTACGGAAAACGGGTCGAGGCCGAACGCGACGCCCAGCGACAACCGGACGACCTCACCGCCGACGCGGCCCGGCTCGGCGCCCCCGACATCGTCCCGGCGCCGTGAGCGCGGGCGCGGGCGCGGTCCCGAAGACCGGCGCCCGACGGGCGCAGCCGGCCCCGCCGCCGAGCGAACGATGGGCGATCGGCGGCGAGATGGTCGCCGAGTTCGTCGGCACCATGGTGCTCATCCTGTTCGGCGTCGGCGTGGTGGCCCAGGTCGTCGCGGCCGACCTGGGCAACCACGACAGCATCGCGTGGGCCTGGGGCTTCGGGGTGACGTTCGGGGTGTACATCGCCGCGCGCACCTCGGGCGCCCATCTGAATCCGGCGGTTTCGGTGGCGCTCGCGGCCTTCCGCGGCTTCCCGTGGCACAAGGTGGCGCCGTACGTGCTCGCGCAGACCGCCGGAGCGTTCGTCGCGGCCCTGCTGGTGCGCTGGAACTACACCGAGGTACTGGCCAAGGCCGATCCCGGGCACACGCTCAAGACCCAGAGCGTCTTCTCGACACTGCCGGGCAACGGCACGTTCCCGGTCAGCGAGTGGGGGGCGCTGCGCGACCAGATCATCGGCACCGCGATCCTGCTGCTGGTGATCATGGCGTTGACGGACGTGCTCAACACGGCGCCCAAGGCCAACCTCGGCGGGTTGCTGACCGGCCTGTTGGTGGTCGCGATCGGGATGGCGTTCGGCACCGACGCCGGTTACGCGATCAACCCGGCCCGGGACTTCGGCCCTCGGCTGGCCAGCTTCCTGACCGGTTACGACGGGGCGTGGCGCGACCAGTACGGCAATCTGTACTTCTGGGTCCCGATCGTCGGACCGTTGATCGGCGGCCTGATCGGCGCGGCGCTGTACCGCGTGTTGATCGCGCCGTTCCTGCCCCTCGGGGAACAACCGGCGGGCAGGGTGGTCGAGACCGACTGACGCCGTACGGCACATCCGATGCGGCGCGGACAGGTTCGGGCGTCGCCACAGTGGAGGTTCGAGATGGCGGATTTCGTCGCGGCAATCGATCAGGGCACCAGCAGCACCCGGTTCATGGTCTTCGATCACGCCGGCGGGGTGGTCGGGCGCCAGCAGTTGGAGCATCGGCAGATCATGCCGAGGGCGGGGTGGGTGGAACACAGCCCGGTGGAGATCTGGGAGCGCACCCGCTCGGTGGTCGCCAGTGGGC
>NZ_JBHZAV010000114.1:0-31012 GCF_042754445.1 Embleya sp. NPDC059213 | reverse complement strand
ATTCGGGCTAGGGGACCGTCACGTCGCCTCGGTGAACACTACGGTCCGGCCGCATCGACCTTCCGGGGCACATCGCGGAGGAAGACCGGCCTCATGCTTCGATTCCTGGTCCGGCGGCTGCTCGGCGTAGCGGCGATCCTGCTTGTCGTCAGCCTCATCACGTTCTACCTGTTCTTCGCCGCGTCCGGCGCCGACTCGGTCGTGCGTCTGTCGTGTGGCAAGAACTGCACGCCCGAGATGCGCGAGACGGTCCGGCAAAACCTCGGCCTGGCCAAACCGCTCCTGGAGCAGTATTGGATCTTCGTGTCGGGGATCTTCACCGGTCGCAACATCGGTGAGCAGACCTGCAACTTCCCGTGCCTGGGCTACTCGTTCGCGAACAACCAGAACGTCTCGCACACGGTGGCCGACCGTTTCCCGACCACCGTTTCGCTGGCCATCGGCGCGGTCGTGCTGTTCATGACGCTCGGTATCGGACTCGGTGTCCTGGCCGCGATGCGCCGGGGCAAGAAGACCGACAAGGTCGCCACCGGCTTCGCGCTGCTGAGCGGTTCGGCGCCGATCTACGTGCTCGGGCCGGTCTTCATCTACATCTTCGTCCAGCAGTTGGGCTGGATGGATCGACCGCAGTACCACCAGTTCACCGACGATCCGCTGTTGTGGGCGTCGGGACTGTTGTTGCCATGGATCTGTCTGATGACCATCCACATGGCGATGTACGTCCGCCTCACCAGATCCACGATGGTGGACGTGTTGTCCGAGGACTACGTACGAACCCTCAAGGCCAAGGGCCTGTCCGGCCGCAGCGTCTACATCAAACACGCCTTCCGAGGCGCGCTCAGCCCGATCGTCACCGTGCTCGGTGTGGACATCGGGGTGTTGATGAGCGGCACGATCATCACCGAGAGCACCTTCAGTCTGCACGGCATCGGAATGCTCGCGGTCACCTCGGTGACCGACTCCGACCTGCCGATGATGATGGGCGTGGTGGTCATCGCGGCCACCTTCACGATGATCGCGAACCTCGTGGTGGACATGTTGTACGTCGTCATCGATCCCCGGGTCCGGCTCTCGTGAAGGGCGGCGTCCGATGAGTCCGCGTCACCGTCCAGTAGCCGCAGGGGCCGAGGAGCAGGGCATGGCCGCGAGTACCGAAACCACCGCCGAGCAGCCGACGGGCAAGGGCAAGGGCAAGGGAGCCCCGGAACCGCTCGGCCGGCACGCGGGTGCCGCCGAGGGCGGCTCCGACGCCTTCCTGTCGGTCCGCGACCTGCGGGTGCACTTCTCCACCGACGACGGCGTCGTCAAGGCCGTCGACGGGTTGTCCTTCGACGTCGAGAAGGGCCGCACGCTCGGCATCGTCGGCGAGTCCGGTTCGGGCAAGTCGGTGTCCTCGCTGACCATCCTGGGCCTGCACAACCGGGAGAAGACGAAGATCGAGGGCGAGATCCGGTTCGACGGCAACGAACTGGTGAAGATGCCCGAGCGCAAGCTGCGCGATCTGCGCGGCCGGCGCATATCGATGATCTTCCAGGACCCGCTGACCGCGCTGTCACCGTTCTATACGGTGGGTGAGCAGATCGCCGAGTCGTATCGCCGGCACATGGGCGCCAATCGGCACGACGCGCACGCCCGCGCGATCGAGATGCTCGACCGGGTCGGGATCCCCAATCCCAAGACGCGGGTCAACGACTACCCGCACCACTTCTCCGGCGGCATGCGCCAGCGCGCGATGATTGCGATGTCGCTGGTCTGCGACCCCGACCTGTTGATCGCGGACGAGCCGACCACGGCGCTGGACGTGACCGTGCAGGCGCAGATCCTGGATCTGCTGCGCGATCTTCAGGACGAGTTCGGCACCGCGATCCTGTTCATCACCCACGACCTCGGCGTGATCGCGTCGATGGCGCACGACGTGCTGGTGATGTACGCGGGGCGCAGCGTGGAGAAGGGCACCGTGCGCGAGGTGCTGAAGAACCCCCGGCATCCGTACACGTGGGGGCTGTTGTCCTCGATGCCCAACCTCTCGGGCGACGTCGACATCCCGCTGCGGCCGGTCCGCGGCACCCCGCCGAGCCTGCTGGCGCCGCCCTCGGGCTGCCCGTTCCACCCGCGCTGCGACTACGTCGACGTGGTGGGCGGCGACAGCTGTTCGACCGAGCGTCCCGCGCTCACGCTGGCCGAGGGTCGCGGGGCGGCCTGTCACCTGACCGCCGAGGACAAGCAGCGGATCTTCATCGACGACGTCCGCCCGCTGCTCGGCTGACCGCTGAAGCTCGGCCGATGGCAGAAAGCAGGAGAACGACGATGACCGAGACGATCAGCGAGTCCCCGGCGCCCGCCCCGGACCCCGCGCCGCAGGCGCCCGGCGAGCCGCTGCTCGACGTCCGGGGACTGGTCAAGTACTTCCCCGTCAAGGGTGGCGGCCTGGTTCGGCGCAAGATGCTCAACGTGCGGGCGGTGGACGGGATCGACCTGTCCGTCGCCCCGGGGGAGAGCGTCGGCCTGGTCGGCGAGTCCGGCTGTGGCAAGTCCACCACCGGCCGGCTGATCAGCCGACTGTTGGAGCCCACCGGCGGCAGCATCCGCTACGACGGCACCGACATCACGCACGCGACCCGCAAGCAGATCGCCCCGATCCGCAGCCAGATCCAGATGATCTTCCAGGACCCCTACTCCTCGCTGAACCCGCGACAGACGGTCGGTGCGATCGTGAGTTCGCCGATGGAGGTCAACGGGATCGATCCCGAGGGTGGCCGAAAAAAGCGGGTGCAGGAACTGCTGGAGCGGGTGGGTCTCAACCCCGAGCACTACAACCGCTTCCCGCACGAGTTCTCCGGCGGCCAGCGGCAGCGGATCGGCATCGCCCGCGCGCTGGCGCTGCAACCGCGGCTGATCGTGGCCGACGAGCCGGTGTCCGCGCTGGACGTGTCGATCCAGGCCCAGGTGGTCAACCTGCTCCAGGGCCTGCAACGGGACATGGGCATCGCGTTCGTGTTCATCGCGCACGACCTCGCGGTGGTCCGGCACTTCTCCCAGCGGGTCGCGGTGATGTACCTCGGCAAGATCGTGGAGATCGCCGACCGCACCTCGCTGTACTCCAATCCGCACCACCCGTACACGCACACGCTGTTGGCCGCGGTGCCGGAGGCGGACCCGGACAAGAGCGCGAACCGGACACGGGTGCACGCCTTCGGCGACATGCCCAGTCCGATCAATCCGCCCTCGGGTTGCCGGTTCCGTACCCGCTGCCCCAAGGCGCAGGACGTGTGCGCGAACGAGGAACCGCCGCTGATCGGGATCGAGACGCTACTGGAGGGGCATCGCGTCGCGTGCCACTTCCCCGGACCACTGGAGGCCACCGCGAAGGCGGAGGAGACCATGCCCGAGGAGCGCATCGAAGCAGCCCTGGAAGCGGGCATCAGCTCCGACCCGGAGTAACGGCCGGTCGTTATATCGCACTCCCGAACGGGATGCCACCGATTTGGTGGCATCCCGTTTTTCGTGCTTTCCTGCAGGTCAGCTACGCGCGTTGAACCGCTCCGACCAGCCGGTCCGCGCCGCCGCGCCCGGGGGAGTATCGTCACGCTCAGTAGCGTTTCTCGCCTGTCGAGACGAGGTAGGGGCGTGCTATGGGTGTTCGTTCATCGGACTGTATGCTCCGGGCAGCGGTACATGGTGTCCGTTTGATACGGCTTCGGCACTGGTCTCATATGTCTGGGTTTCGAGATTGATCACGGATTTACGTGATCAAACTGAAACCTGCAGGGGATTGGTCGCAGCCAATCGGTGACGGATAGTAGATCCGCTTGTGCTCGGAACCTGGTCACGCGCTCGGGGGCGCCGACTCTACGAGCAGGCGTGACGGAAGCTTCCCGCTTGGGAGCCCCGTTGCACTTCACTTCGGTAGTGATTTCCACGAGGAGGCAACCCATGCGCGGAACAACGCGCGTGAAGTGGGTCGTCGGCATGGCCGTTCTCGGCCTGGCGGCGACTGCGTGTGGCAGCAGCGATGACGACAAGGGCAGCAAGGGCGGTGGCAGCGGGCTTCCCGCCGGTTACTACTCCGCCAGCAGCACCGAGCCGCAGAACCTGATTCAGCCGGCGAACTCGAACGAGACCGGTGGGTTCTACCCGCTGCAGCTCATGTTCCGCGGCCTGTACACCTACGACTCCAAGACCGGGCAGCCCGTGCCGGCCATGGCGCAGTCGGTGGAGAGCCCGGACTCGACGAACTACACCGTGAAGCTCAAGCCGGGGTGGACCTTCCACAACGGCGAGCCGGTCACGGCGAAGTCCTACGTCGACGCGTGGAACTGGGGCGCCAACTCCGACAACAAGCAGATCAACGCGAGCTGGTTCGAGCTGTTCGAGGGCTACGACGCGGTGCACCCGAAGGAGGGCGCGCCGACCGCGAAGGAGATGTCCGGTCTCAAGGTCGTGGACGAGAACACGTTCACGATCAAGCTGACCCAGCCGGTCTCGTCCTTCAAGTCGCGCCTGGGCTACGTGGTCTACGCGCCGCTGCCGGCCGAGTTCTACAAGGACCCGAAGAAGTACGGCGAGGCGCCGATCGGCAACGGTCCGTTCCAGCTCGACGCCGCCAACGGCGGCTGGAACCACAAGAAGTCGATCACGGTCAAGAAGTTCGACAAGTACGCCGGTGACGACAAGCCGAAGTCGAACGGTGTGCGGCTGGAGATGTACACCACGTACGACGCCGCCTACACGGCGCTGCGCGACAACAAGCTCGACGTGATCGACCAGATCCCGACGGCTGCCGTCGGCAGCTTCAAGAAGGACCTGGGCGACCGCGCGATCGAGGCGCCGCAGTACTCGATCCAAAAGATCGGCTTCCCGCTGTACGACGCCGGGTGGAGCGCGCCGGGCAAGGAGAAGGTCCGTCAGGGCCTGTCCATGGCGATCGACCGCGCGAGCATCGTCAAGGCGATCTACAAGGGCGCCGAGCAGCCGGCGACCGACTGGCTGGCCCCGAACATCCCGGGTTACAGCAAGGACATCACCGGCGACCTGACCAAGTACGACCCGGCCAAGGCGCGCGAACTGGTCGAGGCCGGCGGCGGCATCCCCGGTGGCACGCTCACCATCGCCACCAACGCGGACGGCCCGCACAAGGAATGGGTCACCGCGGTCTGCAACAGCATCAACGAGGCGCTGAAGAAGCCGAACGCCTGCGCGCCGAAGCTGTACCCCGAGTTCAGCGTGGCGCGTAAGGACATCACCGAGAAGAAGATGACCGGCGCGTACCGCACCGGCTGGCGTGGGGACTACCCGTTCCCGGACAACTTCCTCGCCGACATCTACAAGACCGATGCCGCGTCCAACGACTCGGGCTACTCCAGCCCGGTCTTCGACGACCTGGCCAAGCGCGCGATGTCGGCCTCGGACCAGACCGAGGGTGTCAAGCTCTGGCAGCAGGCCGAGCAGCAGATGGCGAAGGACGTTCCGTCCATCCCGCTGTGGTACTACGTGACCAAGGGCGGTTCCTCGACCAAGGTCTCCAATGTCCAGTTCGACCCGTACGGCAACCCGGTCTTCACCGAGGTCACCGTCAAGTAGTGAATCGGACATGACCCGACGCTGACCACGGTCCGGCCGCACCGCAACGGTGCGGCCGGATCTTGGCGGTGACGGGCCGGGCCGGCGTCGTGCGATCCATGGCGCCGGCCACTGGTCCGATCCCCCGCTTCGGGCCGACGACGACAGCAGGAGGCTGGTATGGGGCGATATGTCGTACGGCGGCTGCTCCAGATGATCCCGGTGTTCATCGGGACCACGTTCTTGATCTATTACATGGTGTATCAGCTGGGTGGCGACCCCATCTCGGCCATGTTCGGCGACAGAGGTGCCGACCCTGTCTTCGTGCGCCAGATGCGGGAAGAGTTCCACCTGAACGACCCGCTGATCGTGCAGTACTGGTACTACATCACCGACCTGCTCCACGGTGACTTCGGGACGAGCTTCAACGGCCGTCCCGTTGCCGACGAACTCAAGCGGGCCTTCCCGGTCTCGATCCGACTGGCGATGATCGCATTTGCGATCGAGGTCGTGGTCGGCGTCGGCCTGGGCCTGCTGTCCGGCCTGCGCCGCGGCAAGTTCGTCGACACGCTCGTACTCGCCGGCACGCTGGTGGTCATCTCGATCCCGGTCTTCGTGCTCGGCACCGTCGCCCAGTTCTGGCTGGGTTCGGAGTGGGGCATCTTCGAGGCCACCGCCACCGTGGGCGACGCGACCTGGAGTCAGCTCCTGCTGCCGGGCATCGTGCTCGGCTCGCTTTCCTTGGCCTTCGTCGCCCGACTCACCCGGACCAGCGTCGCGGAAAACATGCGCGCCGACTACGTCCGGACGGCGACCGCCAAGGGTCTGCCGCGCCGCCGAGTGGTCACCCGCCACCTGCTGCGCAACTCGCTCATCCCCGTGGTGACGTTCCTCGGTGCGGATCTCGGCGCCCTGATGGCCGGCGCGATCGTGACCGAGGGCATCTTCAACGTCGACGGTGTCGGCCGCCTGATCTACCTCGCGGTCACCAAGCACGAGAGCTCGACAGTGGTCGGCGCGGTGGCGGCATTGGTGATGATCTATCTGGTCATGAACCTGATCGTCGACCTGCTGTACGCCGTCCTGGACCCGAGGATCCGGTATGCCTGACATGAACAAGCAGCAGCGTGAACAGCTGCCGACCAGCAGCGACCAGCAGCCCCAATCCGCCATCGAGTTTCCCGGCAGTCTGCTCGCGGACGAAGAGGGCACGACGCTGGAGAAGCGCGGCGCGTACTCCGCACCGGACGCGCAGGCACCGCAGGACAAGCCCCGCGGGGCCTGGGCGGAGGCGTGGCGCGAGCTGCGCAACAGCCCGAGCTTCTACGTGTCGGGCATCCTGCTGCTGTTCCTGGTGTTCATGGCGTGCTTCCCGGGCGTGTTCACCAACATCGACCCGCGGCACTGTCCAATCCTGGACACCAACAAGGACCCGTCCGGCGACCACTGGTTCGGCACCAACGTGCAGGGCTGCGACGTGTACGCGCGCACCGTCTACGGTGCTCGCGCCTCGATCATCGTCGGTGTCGCGACGACCGCGCTGATCGTGGTCATCGGTGGTCTCATCGGTGCGCTGTCGGGCTACTTCGGCGGCTGGCTGGACACCATCCTGGCCCGCGTCACGGACATCTTCTTCGGCATCCCGCTGCTGCTGGCGGCGCTCGTGTTCATGAGCTCGGTCAAGGACCGCACCGTGTGGACCGTGGTGGCCGCGCTCGGTGTCTTCGGCTGGATGCAGATCGCGCGCATCATGCGCGGTTCGGTGATCACGGTGAAGAAGTCCGACTACGTGGTGGCGGCCAAGGCGCTGGGCGCCGGCACTCCGCGGATCCTCGGGCGACACGTGCTGCCGAACGCGATCGCCCCGGTGATCGTGGTCGCGACCATCTCGCTCGGCACCTTCATCGCCACCGAGGCGACGTTGTCCTTCCTGGGCATCGGGCTGCCGCCCACCGAGATCTCGTGGGGCGCGGACATCAGCTCGGCGACCACCGCGCTGCGCGACTCGCCGTACCAGCTGATCTTCCCGTCGATCTTCCTCTCGGTCACGGTGTTCAGCTTCATCCTGCTCGGCGACGCGGTGCGCGACGCCCTCGACCCGAAGCTCCGCTGAGGGAGGGGACAGACAAGTGACGACGATCGACACGAAGAACAAGCCCGGGAGCCCGGGCTCGGCCGCTGCCGCGCCGCTGCTCGAAGTGGACAACCTCCACGTCGAGTTCCGCACCCGCGACGGTGTGGCCAAGGCGATCAACGGTGTCTCGTACGACGTCAGCGCCGGCGAGACGCTCGCGGTGCTCGGCGAGTCCGGGTCCGGCAAGTCGGTGACCGCGCAGACGATCATGGGCATCCTGGACATGCCGCCGGGGCACATCACCGGTGGTGAGATCCGCTTCCACGGCAAGGACATGCTCAAGATGTCCAAGGAGGAGCGCCGGAAGATCCGCGGCCAGAAGATCTCGATGATCTTCCAGGACGCGCTCTCCGCGCTCAACCCGGTGTACTCGGTCGGCTTCCAGCTCGCCGAGATGTTCACCGTGCACCGCGGGATGTCCCGCAAGGACGCCAAGCTCAAGTCCATCGAGCTGATGGACCAGGTGCGCATCCCGGCCGCCAAGGACCGGGTGAACGACTACCCGCACCAGTTCTCCGGCGGCATGCGCCAGCGCATCATGATCGCGATGGCGCTCGCGCTGGACCCCGAGCTGATCATCGCGGACGAGCCGACCACCGCGCTGGATGTGACCGTGCAGGCGCAGGTGATGGACCTGCTCGCGGAACTCCAGCGCGAGCGCAACATGGGCCTGATCCTGATCACCCACGACCTCGGCGTGGTCGCCGACGTCGCGGACAAGATCGCGGTCATGTACGCGGGCCGGATCGTCGAGCAGGCGCCGGTGCGCGAGCTGTACCGGCAGCCGACCCACCCGTACACCAAGGGTCTGCTCGAGTCGATCCCGCGCCTGGACCACAAGGGTCGCGAGTTGTACGCGATCAAGGGCCTGCCGCCGAACCTGATGCGCATCCCGTCCGGCTGCGCGTTCAACCCGCGCTGCCCGTACGCGCAGGACGTGTGTCGCAGCGACGTTCCGCCGCTGCACGAGATCTCGCCCGGGCGTGGTAGCGCATGCCACTTCTGGGAGACCGTGATGGAGGGAGAAGTCCGTGACTGAGTCCCCGACCGGCGCGACCGCCGCCGATGTGCGCAAGGTCGTCAAGCCGGTGGCACAGGGCGAGCCGATCCTTCAGGTGCGGGGGCTGGTCAAGCACTTCCCGATCACCCAGGGCATCCTCTTCCAGAAGAAGATCGGCGCCGTCAAGGCCGTCGACGGTGTCACCTTCGACCTGATGAAGGGCGAGACCCTCGGTCTGGTCGGCGAGTCGGGTTGTGGCAAGTCCACCGTCGCCCGGCTGCTGATGAACCTGGAGTCGATCACCGCGGGCAGCGTGCTGTACAAGGGCGACGACCTGGCGAAGTTGTCCGGTCGTGCGCTCAAGGCGGTGCGCCGCAACATCCAGATGGTCTTCCAGGACCCGTACACCTCGCTGAACCCGCGGATGACGGTCGCCGACATCATCGGTGAGCCGTACGACATCCACCCGGAGGTCGCGCCCAAGGGCGACCGCAAGCGGCGGGTGCAGGAACTGCTCGAACTGGTCGGCCTGAACCCGGAGCACATCAACCGGTATCCGCACCAGTTCTCCGGCGGTCAGCGCCAGCGCATCGGGATCGCCCGGGGCCTCGCGCTCAACCCGGAGATCATCATCGCCGACGAGCCGGTGTCCGCACTGGACGTGTCGGTGCAGGCGCAGGTGGTCAACCTGCTGGAGAAGCTGCAGAACGAACTGGGTCTGTCGTACCTGTTCATCGCGCACGACCTCTCCGTGGTGCGGCACATCTCGGACCGCGTCGCGGTGATGTACCTCGGGCGGATCGCCGAGATCGGCACCGACGCGCAGATCTACGACCACCCGACGCACCCGTACACCCAGGCGCTGCTGTCCGCGGTGCCGGTGCCGAACCCGGACGGCCGCGAACACCGCGAGCGGATCATCCTCACCGGCGACGTGCCGTCGCCGGCGAACCCGCCCTCGGGCTGCCGGTTCCGTACCCGGTGCTGGAAGGCGCAGGACATCTGCGCCGAGCAGGAGCCGTTGCTGGAGATCCGCAAGGGCCTCTCCGGCCTGGGCGCGCACGACAGCGCGTGTCACTTCGCCGAGGAGAAGGACATCGTCGGCGCGGCCTGATCCGCGTCCCGACACGACAGGGCCCGGCGCAGGAAGTCGACCTGGAGCAGCAGCAGGTTCTCCGCGACCTGCTCCTGCGGCGTCATGTGGGTGACGCCGGACAGCGGCAGCACCTCGTGCGGGTAGCCGGCCGCGAGCAGGCTGCTGCTCAGCCGCAGCGTGTGCGCCGCGACCACGTTGTCGTCGGCGAGGCCGTGCACCAGCATCAGCGGCCGACGGGTCGGCACCTGCTCGATGCCGGCCGCCAACGAGTTCCGCCGGTAGACCTCCGGCTGCTCGGCGGGCAGACCCAGGTAGCGCTCGGTGTAGTGCGTGTCGTAGAGCTCCCAGGCGGTGACCGGTGCGCCGGCCACGGCCGCGTGGAAGACGTCCGGGCGGCGCAGCACGGCCAGCGCCGCCAGGTAGCCGCCGTAGGACCAGCCGCGGATGCCCACCCGGGTGGTGTCCAGCCAGGGTCGCTCGGCGGCGACCGCCGCGAGGGCGTCCACCTGGTCCTGGAGGGTGATCGGGCCCAGATCCAGGTGGATCGACTTCTCCCACTCGGGGGAGTGCCCGGGGGTGCCCCGGCCGTCCGCGACCAGCACCGCGAAGCCCTGGTCGGCGAACCACTGCGAGGTCAGGTGCGGGTTGCGCGCGGCGAGCACGCGCGGGCCGTGCGGGCCGCCGTACGGGTCCAGCAGGATCGGCAGCCGCTCGCCGGAGGCGGGGTCGAACCCGGTCGGCAGCAGCAGCGCGCACGGGATGTCGCGGGCACCGGCGCGCAACAGTTCGACCCGCGCGGTGAGCACGGGGGTGGCCGCGTGCGAGGTGATCTCGGCGAGTTCGGCGCCGTCGCGATACACCCCGACCCGGGCGCCGAAGCGGTCCAGCGAGGAGGAGAGCAATACCGTGGTGTCGCCGGAGCGCACCGCGGTGTGCACGCCGGGCTCGGCGCTCACCCGGGTGACCCCGTCGGCGGCGACCCGGTAGACGTGGATCTCGCCGATCTCGGGGTCGCTCGCGTCGGTTCCGGCCGACGCGGTGATCAGCACGTCCTCGTCGGCGACGTCCAGGATCGAGCGCACGAACAGGCGGCGGTCGGTCAGCTCCTTGTCCGCGACCACCACCCGGCGGGCCCCGTCGGCGTCGACCAGCCGGACCAGCCGGCCGTCCGGTGTCCACGCGGGTACGCCCGGGACCAGGTCGATCCACACGTCGTCGGTTTCCGCGTGCAGCTCGCGGGTGGTCCCGGCGCCGAGGTCGACGGCGAGGGTGAGCAGTCGCTTCTGGTCGCGCGGCTGCACGCTCAGCAGCGGGTCGCCGCCGGCCGACCAGTGCACGCTCGCGAGGTAGGGGTACGCCGCGCGGTCCCAGGTCAGCTCGGTACGGGTGCCGTCGAGGCCGATCAGCCACGCGGTGACCTCGGCGTTGGGGGTGCCGGCGGCGGGATAGGCCACCCGCGTCGGCGCACTGGCCGGGTTGGCCGGGTCGCTGATCCACCAGCGATCCACCGGCGCGTCGTCCACGCGGGTCGCGATCAGCGCGGAGCCGTCGGGCGCCCACCAGTAGCCCCGGAAGCGGGACATCTCCTCGGCGGCGATGAACTCGGCCAGGCCCCAGACGACGTCGTCGCCGTCGGGCTCGGCGAGCGCGGTGTCCCCCGAGCCGTCGGCGGCCACCACCCGCAGGGCGCCGGCCGCCGCGTAGGCGATGTGCGTGCCGGTCGGCGAGGGACGCGGATCGATCACCGGGCCGGGCACGGCCAGCTCGCGCGCCGCCCGCCCATCGGTGAGGGAGACGGCGAACAGCCGGCCCGAAAGGGTGAAAGCCGCCAGCTCGCCCGCGCCGTCGAGCGCGTAACCGACGATGCCGGCCGCCCCCTCGCGACTGCGTTCGCGTCGGGCCCGCTCCTCGGCGGAGAGATCCTCGGCCGCGCCGCCGAGCAGCACCGCGGGATCGGCCACCAAGCGCTCGACGCCGGTCTCGGGGTCGAGCGTCCACAGGCACGTGGTGGGGTCGTCGGCGGCCTTGGACCGCAGGAAGGTGATCCGGCCGTCGGCGATGCCGAAGCCGCGTGGAGCGCCTTGGGTGAAGCGCTGCGTGCGGGCGTATTGCCGGGGAAATGTGATCTCCGAGCTCATGCGCCACAGCGTACGGGGCGGGGGCGTCGAGGGGAGGGGAGACCGAGGGAGAGTGCGGACGCCCGTGCGAACACCACCTCGCGCCCGCTGAACGAGTGAACGCTGTTCGTGATCGCCGTCTTACAGTCTGTGTGTAGACATGTCCCTTTGGGTGCGATGGCCGGCTTCTCCGAGCAAGCCCTCGAACCCCCTTGCGCACAGGAGGTGCGTGACTGTGGTGGTGTCCGTCTCCGCCGTGCTGCTGCTCGGTGTCACCGTCGTCTTCTTCGTCCGGAAGTCCGCGCTCAGGCCCGTACACGCGATCGTCTGCACGCTGCTCGGCTTCTATCTGTCGACCACATCGATGGCCCCCTCGATCCGCGACGCGGGCATGAGCCTGGCCGGAGTGGTCAACGGGATCCATTTCTGAGCGGGCTCCCTCGGTCCTGAGCGAGTGCCGCCGGCGAGGGCTCACGGGGTCGGCTTTGTAGGCTGGTCTGTCATGACCAATCGATGGCTGGCCAATACCGGTGGCACCCGAGGGCCCGAGTACGCCGAGCGGTTTCGCCGACTCGCCGCCGAAGGGCGCGACATGCACGGCGAGGCGCGGTTCTGCGACGCGCTGTTGTCCGAGCCCGCGCGCGTGCTGGACGCGGGCTGTGGGACGGGCCGGGTGGCGATCGAGCTGGCCCGGCAGGGCCACGAGGTGGTCGGCGTCGACCTGGACGCCTCGATGCTCGCCGAGGCCCGGGCCGCGGCGCCCGGGCTGACCTGGGTGCTCGACGACCTCGCCGACCTGGATCCGGCGGCGCTCGGCGGGCGCGGCAGCTTCGACCTGGTGGTGGCCGCCGGCAACGTGATGATCTTCCTGACTCCGGGCAGC
The DNA here is from genome assembly GCF_042754445.1 of Embleya sp. NPDC059213. Taxonomy (NCBI): domain Bacteria; kingdom Bacillati; phylum Actinomycetota; class Actinomycetes; order Kitasatosporales; family Streptomycetaceae; genus Embleya; species Embleya sp. NPDC059213. Next base: position 18,223 of record NZ_JBHZAV010000114.1, on the reverse strand, counting down.
GAGGTCGAGGTCGTGCGCGCGCTGGGCACGATGTTGCGGCCGGGCGGGATCCTGGTCGCCGGGTTCAGCCTCACGGGCGGTCCCGACGAGGTGGGGGCCACGATCGACGTCGAGCAGTACGAGGCGGCCTGCGCGGCGGCCGGGCTGACCCGCCGGACCCGATACGCCGGCTGGGGGCGCGAGCCCTGGATCGACGGCGGCGACTACCTGGTGGCCGTGCACGCGCGGCCGACCGGCTGACTCGGCGACGCGGGGTCGGCGCCCCGGGTCCCGCGATCGGCTGCGTAGGCTGTCACGCATGACCGAACGCACTGTCGAAAGCCCGCTGCGCCTGTTGCTCGTCCATGCCCACCCGGACGACGAAGTGATCAACAACGGCGCGTCGATGGCGCGCTACGCGGCCGAGGGTGTGCACGTCACGCTCGTCACCTGCACGCTCGGTGAGGAGGGCGAGATCCTGGTTCCCGAGCTGGCCCACCTGGCGGCCGACCGCGAGGACGGGCTCGGGCCGCACCGGATGACCGAGATCGCCGACTCGATGAAGGTGCTCGGCATCTCCGACCAGCGTTTCCTGGGTGGCCCGGGCCGCTACCGGGACTCCGGGATGATGGGCGTGCCGAGCAACGATCGGCCCGACTGCTTCTGGCGGGCCGACGTCGACGAGGCCGCCGCGCACCTGGTGTCGGTGATCCGCGAGGTGCGCCCGCAGGTGCTCGCCACCTACGACGAGCGCGGCGGCTACGGCCACCCGGACCACATCCAGGCGCACCGGGTGGCGCTGCGTGCCGCCGAGCTGGCCGCCGACCCGACCCACGCCGAGGGCGCGGGCGAACCCTGGACGATCGCGAAGATCTACTACAACGTGATGCCCCGGTCGATCCTCAAGGCCGGCATCGAGCGGATGATCGAGGCCGGCCAGGACGTGCCGTTCACCGCGGTCGAGGTGGACGATTTGCCGTTCGCGGTGGACGACGACCAGGTCACCACCGCCGTGGACGCGGGCGATTACGTGGGCGCCAAGTTCGACGCGCTGCGGGCCTATCCCACCCAGGTCTCGGTGGAGGACGGCTTCTTCGCGCTGTCCAACAACATCGGCCAGAGCATCATGTCGGTCGAGCACTATCGGCTGGTGCGCGGCGAACTCGGGCCCACCGGCCCGGACCACCGCGAGGACGACCTGTTCGCCGGACTGCGCCCGTAAGGTAGCCCTCGTGCCAGACAAAGCCGGCCGCATCGCGGCATACGTGGTGCTGTTCCTGCTCGGCGTGGTGATCGCCTTCATCGGGGCGTTCACCCAGGCGGCCTACCCGCCCGCCGGACTGATCGTCGCGCTCGCGGGCAGCGGCGGCCTGTTCGTCGCGGGCGGTTCGCTGCTCAAGACGAAGGCGGGGGCCGCGGTGCCGGTCGCCGCCTGGATGCTGACCGTGTTGTGGCTGGCGAGTTGGACCCGGCCCGAGGGCGACTGGATCTTTGTCAGCGGGTTCCTGTCGTATATCTATCTGCTCGGTGGCACCATCTTCGGTGTCGCCGCGGCCACTTACCCTTGGGGCGGCATCAAACCCGTCCTCCTTTCGGGTGAATCGGTGAAGACGCGGACAAGGTGACTCCCTTGCCCCGCCATGCTTGCCGACGGCGCGTGCTGCGCGGTAGGCGACGGTGCGGGGTAACGGTGTGGCAGGAGCGCAGTATTGTGGTTGCCGAGGTGCGGTGCGTGTCATGTCCTGTCCATGGGGCCGTCGCGACCGACTCCTCTGGCCCGTCGTACCGGGCAACCTCGGTGGCCGAGTTCGTCCACTCGCTTTCGATGGGGAGCAGTAAAACCCTCGAAGGCGGTGTCACGACCCGCACGCGGCGTGTGTCAACGCACCGCCGTCGCACTTTCCTGGATACCGCCCGACCCCGGGCGGGGGCGGCCGTGCGCCGCCACGCAACCTTCAGCTGTCGGAGAGCTCGTTCTTCGTGAGTAACGACCAGCCCCCCACGCCCGACGACCCGGGCGCGCAGCCGCGCCGCGACGATCTCGGTGGTGATCCGCATCCGTTCTTCGGGCGGGTCGGCCGCTCGTCGCCGGCCGCACCCGCTGCCCGTGAGCGATCCGCCGCGCCCGCGTCGTCTCCGCATCCATCCCCCGATCCGTTCGGGGACGACGACGAGTTCGCGTCGTGGTTCGATGACGAACCGCCCCGCCCCGCGCCCGTCGCGGGGCCGCCGGGTGGTTCGTCGTGGCCCAGCGCGGACGACGATGTGCCTCCCGTCGCGGAACCGCCCCGGCAGGAGGCCCCGCCGCTGGGGCCCAACGGACTGCCGCAGCGGGTTCCCGGCGCCTCGGGAGCCAGGAGTCTGACCGCCGACCCGGGCGGTGCGTCCGGTCCGGTGCCGTTCTCGGACGCGCCGCCGCCGGCGTTCGTACCGGCGCAGCCCGGGCAGCCGCCGAGCCACCGGCAACCGCCGCACGATCAGCCGCTCTCCGGCGCGCCCGCCGCGTACTCGGACGAGCACGGCGCGGGTGTGCCCGGTGCGGGTCTGGACGACGTCGGCTACGGCCCGCCGCCCGTGGTCGAGCCGTTCGCCCGGCCGACCGAGGCGGCGCCGGGGGAGGCGGCCGCGGCGAGCGGCGCGCTGCCGACCCGGGTGGGTCGGCGCCGGCTGATCGCCGGCTTCGGCACACCCGAGGCCAACCCGGTGCCGGCCGCGCCCGCCGACGAGGTGGACGCCGAGTCGGACGTCGAGTCCGGTGACCAGACGATGACCACCCGGGTCAGCATCAAGATCCCCGGGTCGCGGCCGATTCCGCCGGTGGTGTTGCGCGGCCAGGCCCCGCTGCCCTCGCAGGACCCGCCGCGCTGGACCCGCGACGGTGAGTCCGACGGGCCGTACGAGTACCAGACGCGGCAGGAGCAGGACGCCGCCGACCACGGGTTCCCGCAGTACGGCACCACCGACGCGCACGCGGCGGAGTCCGGCACGGCGCACCCCGACGACACTCGGGACGGCACCGACGAGCCGCGACCCGCGCCCGCGCGACCGCGGCGGCGCAAGCCGAAGGCGCTGATCGCGTGCGCGGCGGGGCTCGCCGTGGTGGGCGGGGTGTACGGCGCGTCGCTGGCCTATGCCGGCGGCGGGGTGCCGCGCGGCACTTCGGTGCTCGGCGTCAACATCGGCGGCCAGTCCCGCGACGAGGCGGTGCGTACGCTCGAACAAAAGCTCGGCGATCGCACCACCAAGCCGATAAGGCTCACCCTGGCGGGCAAAGAGTTCCAGCTCGACCCGGCCGTGGCCGGGCTGCTGCTCGACGCCCGCGCGACGGTCAGCGAGGCGTCGAAGGGCGGGATGAACCCGCTCACCTCGGTGCCGGCGATGCTCGGCAAGACCCGGGAGACGCAGCCGCGTACGGTCGTGGACCCGGTCAAGCTGGGGGCCGAGTTGGAGGCGCGCGCCGCCGAGGCCGGCGGCGGGCTGACCGACGGCGGGATCTCGTTCGCGGGCGGCCAGGCCGCCGCGATCGCGCCGACCAGGGGCAAGGTGCTGGACACCGCCGCCGCGGTCAAGCTGGTCGAGGCGGCCTTCCTGCGCGGCAACGGGCCGGTCGAACTGCCGGTCAAGACCGCCGACCCCAAGGTCGCCCAGGCCGAAGTGGACCGCGCGATGCGCGAGTTCGCGGTGCCCGCGATGTCCGGACCGGTCACCCTGACGGCCGGCACCAAGAGCCTCAAGCTGACCCCGGCCGTGCTCGCCAAGTACCTCACCATGGTCCCGGACGGCAGCGGCAGGTTGCAGCCCAGGATCGACACGAACGGACTGCAGGACGAACTGGGCCAGACCTTCTCCTCGGTCGGCGAGAAGCCCAAGAACGCCACGTTCAAGGTCGAGGGCAAATTGGCGGCCGGTGCCAAGGTGTCCGTGGTGCCGTCCGTGCCCGGCAAGGGCGTCTCCGGCGCGACCGCGGCCGACGCGCTGCTGACCGTGCTGGCCAAGACCGGCACGGCCCGCACCGCGAAGGTCAGCCTCGGCCCGGTCGAGCCCAAGCTGACCACCGAGGCGGCGAACAAGCTCGGCATCACCGAGGTGATGTCGACGTACACGACGAACTACCCGTTCGCCCCATACCGGTTGACCAACATCCACCGGGCCGCCGATCTGATCACCGGCTCGGTGGTCAAGCCCGGCGACACCTGGAGCCTGAACAAGACGGTCGGCGAGCGCACCGCGGAGAACGGCTTCGCCAAGGGCACGATCATCAACAACGGGCGTTTCCAGACCGACTTCGGCGGCGGCGTGTCGCAGGTGGCCACGACGACCTTCAACGCGGTGTTCTTCGCCGGGCTCAAGGACGTCATGCATCGCCCGCACAGCTTCTGGATCGACCGCTATCCGGCCGGTCGCGAGGCCACCGTGGCCTGGCCCTCGCTGGACCTGAAGTTCCAGAACGACTCCGGGAAGAACGTCTATCTGGAGTCCACCTACACCGACTCCACGGTGACCGTGACCCTGCTGGGCACCCGCCGGTTCGACGACATCAAGGCCGAGCCGGGCAGCAAGTACGACGTGGTCAAGCCCAAGTCGGTGGTGGACAAGTCGGCCGGCTGCGTGCCGCAGGCCGCCTCCGACGGGTTCAAGATCGACGTGACGCGGGTGTTCATCCAGGGCGGCAAGGAGAGCGCGCGGGAGAAGTTCCACACCAAGTACGACCCGGCGGACAAGATCACCTGTGATCGCACCGGCGGCGCGGAGGGCGAGGGCCAGGGACGCACGGCGGACTCGCCGCCGCCGGGCGCGATGCCGGTCCGCATGTCGGACGACTAGCGCCGGGCACCTTCGCGCGCAGCCACACGCCGGACGGGCGACCTGCCCGTCCGGCGTGCCGCGTCCGGGGCCGGGTCAGTCCGTGGGCCGGCCCACGTCGCGGGACAGGTCCAGGGCCAGGAAGCGGTCCAGATAGGCCAGCGCCTCGAACCGGGCGCCGGGGGCCAGCCCCTGGTCGCGGGCCAGCTCGACCACCAGCCGAAGCGCGGTGGGGGTGTCCAGGCCGTCGTCGAGCGCGGCGTGGACCGGCGCCACCGCCTCGCCCGGCAGCGCCCGGGACGGGGACTCGGCGCACTCGGCCGTTCGGGCCCGCAACTCGGTGAGGGTGCGCTCGGCCTCGGCGGCCCCGTAATAGCCCTTGGGGTCCGCGCGCAGCGGTTCGTCCGCGGCCAGCGAGAGCAGCAGCAGGCGCAGCGCGAGCGGGTCTCGGGGGTGCGGGACCGGACGCCGCGGCGCGGCCTCGATCAGCGCCGCCGGGTGCAGCACGTGTACCCGGGCCTTGGGTCCCTGATCGCCGCTCTCGCCGATGTACAGGTCGATCGCGCCGTCCGGCTGTCCGGTGCCGGGCACCGGCATGTTGTACCGCCCGTGGCCCGCCGGATCCGCGATCTGTGCGCGGTACGGCAGTTGATGGATCGTCACGGTCAGCCGGTGCCGGTCCGCGACGCGGCGGAAGGTGTCGGCGAGGATCGCCGCGCGCAACGAGCGACTCGGGTAGGCGACGCGCACCCGTCTGCCGATCGAGGTGGTCACGGGCTCGGACTTGCCGGTCTGGGAGTCGGTCAGTCGCACCATGTGCCCACGGTAGGCGTCCGGCCCGGCCGGCACGGCCATGACATCTGTCATGGCGCGATCAGGAGGTTTCCCACTTCGCCGGATCCGCGCCCACCGCCACTGTTGACGCATGACGATCACGGCTGGAAAACAGACGACCGCGCCGGCCGTCGCACTCGCCGGTGTGCGCAAGAGCTTCGGCGACCTGCGCGCCGTGGACGGGCTCGATCTGGAGCTGCACCAGGGCGAGACGGTCGCCCTGCTGGGCCCCAACGGCGCCGGCAAGTCCACCACGTTGGACCTGCTGCTCGGCCTGAGCCGGCCCACCGAGGGCACCGTCGCGCTGTTCGGCGGCGACCCGCGCGACGCGATCCGCCGGGGGCGGGTCGGTGCGATGTTGCAGAGCGGCGGCCTGATGCCGGACGTGACCGTCGGCGAGATGGTCAAGCTGGCCCGCGACCTGCACCCGCGCCCGTTGCCGCAGGCACAGGTGCTGCAACGGGCGGGCATCGAGGACCTGGTCGACAAGAACGTCGACAAGCTCTCCGGCGGGCAGGCCCAGCGGGTGCGCTTCGCGGTGGCCATCGCGGGCGAGGTGGACCTGATCGTCCTGGACGAGCCCACCACCGGCATGGACGTGGACAGCCGGCGGCGGTTCTGGGGGAGCATGCGCGAACAGGCCGAGCTGGGCCGCACCGTGTTGTTCGCGACGCACTACCTGGAAGAGGCGGACAACGTCGCCGACCGGGTGCTCGTGCTGCACCGCGGCAAACTGCTTGCCGACGCGAGCGCCGCGCAGATCAAGGCCCGCGCGGGACTGCGCCGGATCGCCTTCGACCTGACCGAGTCGGTCGAGCGGTACGAATCGACCCTGCGCGCGCTGCCCGGCGTCGTGCAGCTCGAACTCGGCGGCACCACGGTGCGCATGCGCAGCGACGACGCCGACGAGACGGTCGCCGCGATCTACGCCGCGGGCCTTCGGCCGCGCGGCCTGGAAGTGGCCGGACTCGGCCTGGAGCAGGCGTTCCTGGCGATCACCCAGCAGGCGGACGAGGCGGAAGGCATGGAGATCGCGTCATGAGGACCCTGATGAGGCTGGAAGTCCTGCGGATGTTGCGCAACCGCCGGTACCTGCTCTTCACGCTCGCCTACCCGGTCGCGATGTACCTGATCTTCGGCAGCCAGTCGGGTGACGTCGACGGCACCGACGTGGCCGCCTACATCATGGTGTCGATGGCCTCGTTCGGCGCTGTCGGCGCGACGCTCAGCGCGGGCGTGCAGCGGATCGCGGCCGAGCGGCAGAGCGGCTGGACCCGCCAGTTGCGGCTGACCACGCTGACCGGGCGGCAGTACGTGATCTCCAAGCTCGCGTCGGCGGCGGTGGTCGGCCTGCCCGCGATCGTGCTGGTGCTGTTCACCGGTTTCCTGCGCGGGGTGCGGCTGGACCCGTGGCAGTGGGGCGTGCTGGTGATCGCGCTGTGGTTCGGCTCGTTCGTGTTCGCGGTGCTGGGCATCGGGTTGGGCTATCTGGTCGCGCCGGACTCCGCCCAGCCGGTGTTCATGCTGGTCTACCTGGGCATGGCGGTGCTCGGCGGGATGTGGGTCCCGTTGACCGGGTTCCCGCAGTTCCTCCAGGACATCGGGCACGTGATGCCGACCTACCGGCTCGGCCGGCTCGGCTGGGAGGTGCTGGACGGCCGGCATCCCCGGATGTCGGACATCGCGGTATTGGCGCTGTATCTGGTCGCGTTCACCGCGCTGGCGGCGTGGCGCTACCGTCGCGACGAACAAAAGGTCGCGGCCTGAGTCGGGATCGCTTGCGGCACGGGACCTCATCCACGAAGGAGCGCACGGCATGAAGTGGTCGGACCCGACGCGGCAGGACAGCGCGCGAGGGCGGGCGATCCGGATGTCGTGGTCGTTGTTGTGGCTGTTCTTCCTCACCCCCGTCGTGCACGACCTGGCGACCGGGGGCTACGGCCCGGTCCGGCTGGCGCTGGGCTCGTTCGGGCTGCTGGTGGTGGTGGTCTGCTACGTCTCGCTGGTGTTCGGCGGGATCGGCTGGTTCGGCCTGTTCGGCCGGCTGGAGACCGCGCTGCGCCGGGTGCTGGACACCGATCGCATATTGCGACTGACCTGCCTGGTGTTGTGGGCGACCTCGGTCGCGCTGATCCTGGCCTTCGACGACGAGTGGCTGGGCCTGATGGTCTACGTGTCGGTGTCGCTGGGGGCCGGGCTGCGCTTCCCGCAGTCGATGTGGGCGATCCTGGGCTGTGTGCTGACCGGGCTGGCCCTGGGCGTGCTGCTGGGGGCGGCCGGGAACGACATCCTGGTGCTCGCCTTCGTCACGGTGCTCACCGGCGGGCTGATGATCGGGATGCGCCGACTCCTGGAGACGCTGGTCGAGCTGCGCGAGGCCCGGGAGATCGTGGCCCAGCTCTCCGCGAACGAGGAGCGCCTGCGGATGGCCCGCGACCTGCACGACGTGCTCGGCCACTCGTTGTCCCTGATCACGCTCAAGAGCGAACTCGCCGGCCGGTTTCTGCCCGGGCAGGTCGAGCGCGCGGCGGAACAGGTCGCGGACATCGAGCGGGTCAGCCGGCAGGCGCTCGTGGACGTGCGCGAGGCGGTGGGCGGCTATCGGCGGCCGACCTTCGCGGTCGAGCTGGCGGGTGCTCGGATCGCCGCCCGCGCGGTGGGCATCGAGCTGGTCGTACTGCCCGAACAGTGGCCGGTGTGCCCGGATCCGGAGGCCGAGGCGGTGCTCGCGTGGGCGCTGCGCGAGGCGGTCACCAACACGATGCGGCACAGCGGCGCGCGACGTTGCTCGGTCACGCTGAGTACCGGAGCCGCGTGGAGCCTGGAGATCACCGACGACGGGCGTGGTGCGGCGCGCTGCGAGGGCAACGGGCTGACCGGGCTGCGCGAGCGGTTCGCGTTGGCCGACGGCGACATTCGGGTGGGTGTTCCCGAGGGAGGTCGCGGGTTCGCATTGACCGCTTCGGTCCCGGTGCTTCCCGGTAAGGACGACGTGGGGCTGATCGGTCCCGGGGTCAACCGCTAACGTTCGGCCCGTGATCAATGTGCTGCTCGCCGAGGACCAGGCCATGGTGCGCGAGGCGCTGGCCGCGTTGCTCGGCCTGGAGGAGGACATTCGCGTCGTCGCCCAGGTCGCGCGCGGGGACGAGGTGCTCGCGGCGGTTCGGGCCAGCGGCGCCGACGTGGCGCTGCTGGACATCGAGATGCCCGGCCAGGACGGTCTGTCCGCCGCCGCCGAGCTGCGCCGGGTCGTGCCCGGGTGCCGGATCGTCATCCTGACCACCTTCGGCCGGCCCGGCTATCTGCGTCGGGCGATGGAACTGGGCGCGGACGCCTTCCTGGTCAAGGACGCGCCCGCGGCACAACTGGCCGACGCCGTCCGGCGGGTGCTGCGCGGGGAGCGGGTGATCGACCCCACGCTCGCGGCGACCGCGCTCTCGGTCGGCGCCGATCCGCTGACCGAACGCGAGCGCGACGTGTTGCGGGCGGCGGCCGACGGCTCGACGGTGTCCGAGATCGCGTCGGGGCTGCATCTGTCCGAGGGCACCGTGCGCAACCACCTCTCCTCGTGCATCGGCAAGACGCATGCCCGCAACCGGGCCGACGCGGTGCGCATCGCGCACGAGAACGGCTGGATGTGAGCGGCGGCCCGCACCGCGAGGACCGGACCCCGGCCCGATCCCGACGGTGACCGGGCCGGCCCGCCTCGGCGTCCTTGAGGGTGTCGCCGCATGCCTTGCGCTCCACGGCTCGTGGCCGGGGATCGATACCCGCATCTCTCGTGCCGAGACGAAGGATCTTCGCAACTCCCCGCCCGGACCGGGTCGATGGGACCCGGGCGCGAAGGCCGGTAGAGTCCTCGTGCCCGGCGGCCCGAGTGCCGCCGGAGAGGATGTCGGAGGAAATGGGCATGGGGTCGCACCGGGCAAGCGGTCCCGAGCCGGGCGCCGGTCGTCCCCGCCGGGAGCGGATCCGCTGGGCCGCCGCCGGCGCCGCGCTCGCCGCGTTGCCCGCCGCGCTGGTCGTGGCCCTGTCCGGGGACTCGCCCGGGCGCGACCACGTGCTCAGCGCCGACTACGTGCGCACCGGTTCGTGGCCCACCGGGTACAGCGGCCAGTACGTCCTGCGCAATTCCGGCTCCGACACGGTCAAGGGCTGGACGCTGCGCTTCGATCTGCCGGCGGGCACCCGGGTCGCGAACGTGTGGAACGGCCGATTGCAGCCGGCCGAGGGCAAGTACACGGTGCGCAACGAGAATTGGAACAAGGCGCTGCGCCCGGGCGAGAGCATCGTGGTCGGCTTCGAGGTGCGCCGGGACGGCGCCGGCGTGCCGACCGCGAGCGAATCGGCGCGCGCCGACGGCCCGATCGCGTGCACGATCAACGACAAGCCGTGCGGCGTGCCCGCCCCGACCGCGTCCGGTGACCGCTCGGCCACGGCCGGGCCGATTCCCTCCGCCGGCCCGCTCGACGGCACCGACCGGCCCACTCCCACCGGCACCGGCCGGGTCGGCGCCCCGTCGACCACGGCGCCGCCGCCGTCCTCGAGTGGCTCCACCGGGTCGGCCACGCCGCGCTCGGGCACGGTCGAACACCTCGCGCCCTACCTGGACATGACGCTCTCCGGCGCGCTCGACCCCGCCCGGGCGGGCGCGGCCGGCGGGGTGCGCGAGCGCACGTTGGCCTACGTCGTGGACGGTGGTGGTTGTCGGCCGATGTGGGGTGGGGTGACCCGACTCGACGACCCGGTGACCACCGGTCGGATCGCCGCGCTGCGGGATGCCGGCACCACGATCCGGGTCGCCTTCGGCGGCGCCGGCGGTACCGACCTCGCGGCGTCCTGCGGCACGCCCGAGGAACTGGCGGGCGTCTACCGGCAGGTTCTGGCCGCGACCGGGGCGACCGGGATGGACCTGGACATCGAGGGCCGCTCGCTGGTGCGTCCCGACGTGGTGCAGCGGCGCAACGCGGCGCTCCACCTGCTCCAGGAGGGTGCCCGGGCGGCCGGCCGGCCCGTGGACATCGGGTACTCGCTGCCCGTGGACCCGCTCCAGGGGTTGGGCGACGAGGCCAAGGCGCTGCTGCGCGACGCCGTCGCGCAGCAGGTCGAGGTCTCCTACGTCAACATCAAGGCGCTGAACTACGGCGCCGCGGTCGCCCCCCGGCCGCAGGGCCGGATGGGCCAGTTCGCGAGCGACGCCGCGCACGCCGTACAGGGGCAGATCCGCGAGGTGTGGCCGCAACTGTCCGAGGAGCAGTCCTGGCGGCGGGTGTCGGTGACGGTGATGATCGGCCGCAACGACGTGGCGGGCGAGGTGTTCACGCTGGACGACGCGCGCAGGTTCGCCGAGTTCGCCCGGACGGTGCACCTGGGCCGGATCGCCTGGTGGTCCGCGGCGCGGGACCGGCCGTGCCCCGACGGCGCCGGCACCGAGGCGGGCGTCGACCCCACGTGCAGCGGGGTCGCCCAGGACGCCGACGCGTTCCTGCGCATCCTGGGCGGCTGAGTCCCGGCGGCGGGACCGGCCGGGAGCGTGCTCGGTCCGCCGCGGCCCCGTCCGGGGTCGCCGGGCCTCAGTTCAGCCGGGCCCGGGCGGCCTTGGCCTCGGCCAGCACACCCTCGGCGACCTTCGGGTCGATCCGTTCGACGAGTTCGGCGTATTCCTCCAACTGCCGGGCGCCGGCCGCGAATTGGCCGGTCTTGGCGAGCAGCGTGCCGCGCTCGTGGCGCAGCGCCGCCGGATGGCGCGGCAGCAGCAGCGACAGCTCGACCGCCCACAACCGGGTCCAGGCGCCCTCGATGCCGCGCTCGGGCTGAGCGGCCCAGGCGCGGATGTTGTTGAGCACCCGGAGCAGGATCGCGGTCGGCCGGGCCGGCTGCAAAAGCGCCGGATCGCCCGCTTGGCCGCCCGCCTCCGCGGCCAACCGGCGGGCCCGCGACACCGACAGCGGCACCCCGCCGTGGAAGGGGTCGGCCAGCTCGAAGGCGTCGTCCGGATCACCGATCCCGACCACGAAATGTCCCGGCAACGCGACGCCGTAGACCGGCAGGCCGGCCCGTCGGCCCACCTCGATCCACACCATCGACAGCAGGATCGGCAGCCCGCGTCGACGGCGCAGCACCTCGTGCAGCAGCGACGAGCGCAGGTCGGCGTAGTCCGACTGTTGTCCGAAGAAGCGGGCCCGACCACCGAGCACGAGCGCGAGCGCCGCGGCGGCCCGGGCCGGGTCGCCCCCGGGGCCCACCTCGGCCCGCACGGCCGCCGCGAGCCGGTCCAACTCGGCGATGCCCGCGGCCGGGTCGAAGGTCGGATCGACCTCGACGCCCATCAGCAGTGCCGCCTCGGCCAGGTCCACCTCGTCCGCCCGGACCACCGAGGCGAACCGATCGCGTGCGTTCCCGGGATCGCTCACGGGCGGGCGACCGGCGATCGGCGGTAGTGGTAGCGGTGGTGGTCGGTGAAGCCGAGCGCGTCGTAGAGCTCGCGGGCCGGCCGGTTGTCCGATTCGACCTGGAGCCACCCGGTGACCGCGCCGCTCGCCAGCGCCCGATCGGTCAGCGCCTTCACGATCGCCCGGGCGTGGCCCCGCCGACGATGGGCCGGGTCGACCTCCAGGGCGGCGAAGCCCGCGTACCGACCGAGCACGCAGACGCGGCCGATCGCGATCGGCGCGCCCGAGTCCGGATCGCACACGGTCGCGAACAGGGTGCCGGGCGGACCCTGGAGCACATGCCGTTCGGCGCCGCCGCCCGAGCGGCCCGCGACGTGGTGGTAGAGGGATAGCCACGCGTCGGTGAGGGTGTCCTGGACCCGGACCGCACTCGCGTCCACGTCGTGCAGCACGTCCGCCGCGCGCACCAGCCGCCCGGTGCGCATCAGGGCGTCGCCCTCCGCGAGCCACCCGGCCGCGTCGAGGAAGCGGTCGAACGGGTCGGCGTGGGCGACCTGGAACAGCGTCGGCAACCCGCGGGTCTCGTACCAGCGGTTCACTCGATCGAGTGCCTCCTGGGAGGGGACGCCGGGCTCGCCCAGGACCAGCACCGAGTTGGCCCGCCGGGTGAATCCCTCGGCCGCGCGCAGCAGCCATTCGCCGAACGTGGCGACCTCCGGCGCGGGCCAGGATCGGCTGGCCACGTCCTGCAGCCGAGCCGGGGTGAGTCGTTGCACGGGCGGCGGCACCACCTTGGCGGCCACGATGCTCGCTTCGGCCACCCGGGCGATACTGCCGTCCCTGCGGGTGATTGTCAGCACACCGTCGCGCCAGTCCACGAGGTCGCCCACGACGTCCGTAAAGGCTGCTCCGGACTCCTCCGGCGGCAGCTCGCGGCGCACCGACACGCGTCTGCCCACATCTCGCGGTGTGATCCTCTTCACCTGTCCGGCTTCCCCGATCCGCGCTGACCTCGTCCGCCCACGTCTGCTGACATGTTCGCGGCCCACAGGAAGGGCCACCTGCTAGGAGTAGGCCCCGGCCCACCGCGATACTAGTTGCGGGCACCGACGTTGCCGCGCTCCCGCGCACCCTGTACCGCCCGCATGAGGAGGAACCCGACGTGACCTACGTCATCGCGCAGCCCTGCGTCGACCTGAAGGACAAGGCATGCATCGAGGAGTGCCCCGTCGACTGCATCTACGAGGGTGAGCGTGCGCTGTACATCCACCCCGACGAGTGCGTCGACTGTGGAGCCTGCGAGCCCGTCTGCCCGGTCGAGGCAATCTTCTACGAGGACGACACCCCGGAGCAGTGGAAGGACTACTACAAGGCGAATGTCGAGTTCTTCGACGACCTCGGCTCCCCGGGCGGCGCCTCGAAGATGGGTCTGATCGCCAAGGACCACCCGCTCATCGCCGCGCTGCCGCCGCAGGCGACCGGCGAGTAGAGCGACGTGACCGCTTCGCACAACGGTGCGGAAACGCCTACCGACCCCGCAGCCGCGCGGGGTCGGCGGGCGCGTCGCGTCACCGATCTGCTCCCCGTCTTCCCCTGGGACCGCCTCGAACCGTTCGGCGCGCGGGCCCGGGCCCACCCGGACGGCGTGGTCGACCTGTCGGTGGGCACGCCCGTCGATCCCACCCCGCAGCTCATCCGGGACGCGCTGAGCGCCGCCGCCGATTCGCCCGGCTACCCGACCGTGTACGGCAAGCCCGAACTGCGCGAGGCGATCGCCGGGTGGCTGGTGCGCCGGCTCGGCATCTCCGGCGCGAATCCGGACGCGGTGCTGCCGGTGATCGGTACCAAGGAACTGGTCGCGGCGCTGCCCAACCAGCTCGGGCTCGGCCCGGGCGACACCGTCGCGCACCCGACGCCGGCCTATCCCACCTACGACGTGGGTGCGCGGCTGGCCGGGGCCACCCCGCTCGCGGTGGCGGACGGCGTGCTGCCGGATCCCGCCGGCGTACGGATGATCTGGCTGAACTCGCCGGGCAACCCGCACGGCGCGGTGCACTCGGTCGAGGAACTGCGCGCGGTGGTCGAGTGGGCCCGCGCGCACGACATCCTGGTCGTCTCGGACGAGTGCTACATCGAGCTGTGCTGGGAGACCCAGGCGGTCTCGGTGCTGCACCCGGACGTGTGCGGCGACTCGCACGAGGGGCTGCTGGCGCTGCACTCGCTGTCCAAGCGCAGCAACCTGGCCGGCTACCGCGCGGGCTTCGTCACCGGCGACCTCGCGGTGATCCGCGAACTGCTCGCGGTGCGCAAACACTCGGGACACATCGTGCCGGGGCCGGTACAGGCGGCGATGACCGTCGCCTTCGCCGACGACGAGCACGTCGCGGTGCAACGGGCCCGCTACGCGGCCCGGCGCGCGGCCCTGCGCGACGCGCTGGAGTCGTCGGGCTTCCGGATCGAGCACTCCCTGGCGAGTCTCTACCTGTGGACCACGCGCGACGAGGACTGCTGGGACACCGTGGCGTGGTTCGCCGAGCGCGGCATCCTGGTCGCGCCGGGCGACTTCTACGGCCCGTCGGGCAACCGGCACGTGCGGATCGCGTTCACCGCGTCCGACGAGCGGGTGGCGGCGGGCGTGGAGCGGCTCAAGAGCGGTTGAGCGACGAGGCTCGATTCACCTGACATATCGTCAGATAACGCGTCCCGGGACAGGGATAGGCTGCCGTCATGACCGTGAGGCTTGATCTGTCCCAGGACGCGGCGTCGCTCACCGCGCAGCTCGTCGACATCCCGTCCGTCAGCGGCGACGAGCGGGTGCTCGCCGACGCGGTGGAGCAGGCGCTGCGCGCCCACCCGCATCTGACCGTCCACCGGGACGGCGACTCGGTGGTCGCGCGCACCGACCTCGGGCGGCCCGAACGCATCCTGATCGCCGGCCACCTGGACACCGTCCCGATCGCGGACAATCTGCCGTCGCGGATCGAGGGTCCGCTGATGTACGGCTGTGGCACCTCGGACATGAAGAGCGGCGTCGCGGTGCAACTGCGCCTCGCCGCACAACTGACCGAGCCCAATCGCGACGTCACCTACGTGTTCTACGACTGCGAGGAGATCGAGGCATCCCGCAACGGGCTGCTGCGGCTGGCGAACACCCGTCCGGAGTGGCTCGTCGCCGACTTCGCGGTGCTGATGGAGCCGACCGGCGGCGCGGTCGAGGGGGGCTGCCAGGGCACCCTGCGCGTGCGGATCACCACCCTCGGCACCCGCGCCCACTCGGCTCGCTCGTGGCTGGGCGACAACGCGATCCACGCCGCGGCGCCGATCCTGACCCGCTTGCAGGGCTACGAGGCCGCCAAGGTCGTGATCGACGGGCTCGAGTACCGCGAGGGGCTCAGCGCGGTCGCGATCGAGGGCGGCGTGGCGGGCAACGTGATCCCGGACGTGTGCACGGTGACGGTGAACTTCCGGTTCGCCCCCAATCGCAGCGTCGAGCAGGCGTTGGAGCATGTGCGGGAGGTGTTCGCCGGGTTCGACGTGGTGCTCACCGATGCCGCCGCCGGTGCGCTGCCCGGTCTGGACCGACCCGCAGCGGCGGCCTTCGTGGCGGCGATCGGGACCGCGCCGAGGGCCAAGTTCGGCTGGACCGACGTGGCGCGCTTCTCCGCGCTGGGCATCCCCGCGGTCAACTACGGGCCCGGCGACCCCAACCTCGCGCACAAGCGCGACGAACACGTGGAGATCGCGCTGATCGGGGAAAGCGAGAAGCGACTGCTGCACTGGTTGCGTTAGGACCCGGCCCGGCCCGAACCGTCGCGGTGGTTCCCCGGTAAATGCGATCAACCACCGCCCGGGCGTGACAGGGTGGCCGGATGGATGCGCGATTCGCTCCGGAGGAGCCACCCGAGTTCGCCTCGCCCAGTGAGGTCGAGGAAGAGCATCCCGGCATGGGGCACCTCGGTACCGAGGCGTGGCGCGTGCTGCGGATCCAGACCGAGTTCGTGGACGGGTTCGGCATGCTCGCCGACCTGGGCCGGGCGGTCAGCGTGTTCGGGTCCGCCCGGACCAAACCCGGGTCGGCCGAATACCGGATCGGCGAGCGGGTCGGCCGGGCGCTGGCCGAGGCCGGCTACGCGGTGATCACCGGCGGCGGCCCGGGCGCGATGGAGGCGGCCAACAAGGGCGCCCGGGACGCGGGCGGGCAGTCCGTGGGCGTGGGCATCAAGCTCCCGTTCGAGTCCGGGCTCAACCCGTACGTGGACCGGGGCATCACGTTCCGCTACTTCTTCGCGCGCAAGACGATGTTCGTCAAGTACGCGCAGGGCTTCATCGTGCTGCCCGGCGGGATCGGCACGCTGGACGAGTTGTTCGAGGCGCTGACCCTGGTCCAGACCGGCAAGGTCACCCACTTCCCGGTGGTGCTGATCGGTCGTGACTACTGGACCGGCCTGATCGACTGGGTCCGTGACGTGGTGATCGCCCAGGGCAAGGCGTCGCCGGCCGACCTGGACCTGATCCGGATCACCGACGACGTGGACGAGGCGGTGCGCATCATCCGCGACGCCGACCTGGAGTGCTCCAAGATCGAGGCCGAGTCCCGCGCGGACAAGGCCGAGGCGGAACGCCGCGCCGGTGGCGGAGCAATTGCCACCTGACGGGCATTCGGGCGCCCCGCCGCGTTCACTTGGGGGACACCGACGGGCGAAAGCGTAGGGGCGTCCCGATATTTCCTGCCTGTCACTGGAGAAACCAGATGTCGCTGTCCCGCAGGGGCTTCCTCGGTCGCACCGCCACCACCGGTGCCGGTGTCGCCCTCATCGGCAGCACCGGCATGCTGCTGGCCCCGAACGCCTCGGCCTCGTCCCGGCACAACGGGCACGGCCGGCCGCCGGCCCAGCCGGGCTACGGTGCGCTGATCAACGACCCCGCCGGGCGCCTGGCGCTGCCCAAGGGTTTCTCGTACCAGATCGTCACCGAGGCCGGTGTCACCAAGCTGGAGTCGGGCGAGCCCACCCCGAGCAACCACGACGGCACCGGCGCCTTCAAGCTGCGCGGCGGCGGCACGGTCCTGGTCAACAACCACGAGCTCGGCGGTTCGTTCAAGGACACCCCGCTCCCGGTCCCGCACCTGTCGGGTCTGGTCTACGACGAGGGTCTCGCCGGCGGCTGCACGGTGGTCGAGGTGAACCGTTACGGCAGGCGCATCCGCGAGTACGTCGGCGTGGCCGGCACCGCGACCAACTGCGCGGGCGGGGTGACCCCCTGGGACACCTGGCTGACCTGTGAGGAGACCGAGCAGCTCGCCGGTCAGGGCAGCGCGACCAAGGACCACGGCTACGTGTTCGAGGTCGACCCGTACGACCGCCGCGCCAACCGCGACCCGAAGCCGATCAAGGCGCTCGGCCGGTTCGCCCACGAGGCGGTCGCGGTCGACCCGCGCCGCGGTCACCTCTACCTGACCGAGGACGCGAGCAACCCGAACGGGCTGTTCTACCGCTGGGAGCCCCCGCGCCACTGGGACGGCGGCCGGGGTCGGCTGCGCAAGCTCGCCGACGACGCGGGCACCCTCGCGGCGATGCGCTGCGTCGACGCGAGCGGCAAGCACGTGGACGACCTCTCCCGCGCGACCGAGATCGGCACCACCTACGCCGTCGACTGGGTCAAGGTGCAGGAGCGCGACGCGCGCACGGTGTCCATCCGCAAGCAGTTCCAGAACACCGACATCACCCGCGGTCGCAAGATCGAGGGCATCTGGTGGGGCGACGGCGGCGCGTGGGTCGTCTGCAGCTTCGCCCGCAAGGAGAGCCCGGGCACGGCGCACGACGGCCAGATCTGGTTCTACGACCCCCGCCGCGGCCGGCTGACCCTGAAGCTGCGCTTCGGCGTGAACGCGACGCCCGACGTGGACGGCCCGTTCGACGGCCCGGACAACATCAGCGTCT
The DNA here is from genome assembly GCF_042754445.1 of Embleya sp. NPDC059213. Classification (NCBI taxonomy): domain Bacteria; kingdom Bacillati; phylum Actinomycetota; class Actinomycetes; order Kitasatosporales; family Streptomycetaceae; genus Embleya; species Embleya sp. NPDC059213. The sequence goes on along the minus strand of NZ_JBHZAV010000114.1, from coordinate 276 downwards.
CGCCGCACGGCGGCGTGATCATCGCCGAGGACGGCGAGGGCGTGCAGCACCTGCTCGGCGCGACCGAGGACGGCAAGACCTACCCGGTCGCCCGCAACGACGCGGACGGGGACAGCGAGTTCACCGGCCCGATCTTCTCCGAGGACGGCCGCACGCTGTTCGCGAACGTGCAGACCCCGGGCACCATGTACGCGATCCAGGGCCCCTGGAAGCGCTGCTGATCCGCTGATCCGCCGGCTGCGGCCGGAGCCACTCCTCGGCGCCCGCGCCCACCTT
>NZ_JBHZAV010000113.1:0-31013 GCF_042754445.1 Embleya sp. NPDC059213 | reverse complement strand
GGTCTGAACGGTTCCCACCGCCGCGCGTGGCGAACCCGCGCCCGCGCTCGGCGGCGAGCGCCGACCCGGGTGCCGAGCCGAGGAAGCCCCGGACTCGGTGGCCCCGGGCCGGCGCCGCCCCGGCGGCTACCAGCCCACTCGGAAGTTCTGCCCGGTCTGGCCGCCCTCGATCGAGCGACGGTAGGCCATCGCGGCCGTCGCCACGTCGACCGGCGGGAAGCCCGGGAAGAACGTGTCGTACGCCGCCAGCGATTCGGTGAACATCGTCGGGCTGACCGAGTTGATCCGCAATCCGCGCGGGAGTTCGATCGCGGCGCCGCGCACGAACGCGTCGATGCCGCCGTTGGCCATCGAGGCCATCGATCCGGTCGGGATCGCCTCGCCCGACAGGATGCCGGTGATCAGCGTGAACGAGCCGTTGTCCGCCACGAAGTCGAGCCCGCCCCTCACCAGTTCGACCTGGCCGAGCAGTTTGTCCAGCGCCGCGCGCTCGGTGTCGGCGCGGGTCAGCTCGCCGAGCGCCTTGAACGGCACACCCCCGGCCGCACAGGCGACCGCGTCGACCCGGCCGACCTGTGCGTACATCGCCGCCACCGACTCGGCGTCGGTGATGTCCACCGTGACATCGGCCTTGGTGCTCCGGGACGCGGTGACCACGTCGTGCCGCTCGCGCAACAGCGTGGTGACCGCCGTACCCAGCACGCCGGTGGCACCGACCACGAGAACCTTCACGACAACCTCCGCTGTGGACCGATATATCGCTGCTGTCGATACCCGCCGATCCTCGCCGGTCCGGTCGGGATGGGCAACCGACGTGTGCCGCAACGGTTGCCCGCGGTCGCCGACACCGCTCAGGTCATCCGCCGCAGCCACTGCTCGACACCGCTGATGTGCACCGTCGACCACGCGTGCGCCGCGCTCGCGTCCCGGCACTCCAACGCGTCCACGATCGCGTGGTGTTCGCGGATCGTGCGCTGCCACGAGTCGTCCTCGGTCAGGCCGCGCCAGGTCCGGGCGCGCATGGTCGGGCCGGACAACGTCTCCAGCAGCGAGCACAACACCTGGTTGCCGCCGAACACCGCGATCTGGTGATGAAAGCGCAGGTCCTGCTCGATCAACGCGTCGTGCCCGGCATCGGGACCCGGCGGATCGGCGAGCGCGCGCAGCGTCGCGACGCCCTCGGCGTCGATCAGTTCGGCGGCCAGCGCGGTGGCCGCCGGTTCCAGGATCCGCCGGACCTGGAGGAAGTCGAGCACGCTCTTGTCGTGGTGGAAATCCACCACGAACGAGATCGCGCCGAGCAACAACGTCGGCTCCAGGCTGGTCACATACGTACCGTCGCCCTGTCGCACGTCCAGGATCCGGATCAGCGACAGCGCCTTGACCGCCTCGCGCAGCGAATTGCGGGACAGCCCGAGCCGGGCCGCCAGATCGGCCTCCTTGGGCAGTTTCTCGCCGGGCTGAAGCTCACCGGACACGATCATGCCCTTGATCTTGTCGATGGCCTCGTCTGTGACCGCCACGCCGCTGACTCCTCCGGAGATCCGATGACTCCCCAGTATGGCGGGCCTCGGCGCGGCACGCGGGGTGGACGCCGGCACGAATCAGTCGCCCTCGCGACCCAGCGCCGCGATCTCGGCCGCGGAGGCGTTGCCGCCCGAGCACACCACGGCGATCCGCCGACCGGCGAACGCGGTCGGGTGGACCAGTACGGCCGCCAACGCGGCGGCGCCCGCGCCCTCGGCCAGGGTGTGCGCGTGCGTCGCCAGCAGCCGCTGGGCGTGCGCGATGTCCGCGTCCGAGACCAGGAGGAAGTCGGCGAGCCCGGACCGCAGCACCCGCTGCGGGAGCTCGAACCCCCGGCCGGTGGCCAGGCCGTCCACGGTGGTGACGTTGGCGCGGGTGACGCACGCGCCGGCCCGCCACGAGTCGTGCGCGGCCGGCGCGGCGCTCGACTGCACGCCGATCACCCGGCAGCCCGGCGCGAGTTCGGCGGCCACCAGCACCGCGCCGGCGGCACCGGTGCCACTGCCCACCGGGACCAGCACCGCGTCCAGGTCGGGCTCGGCGGTGAGGATCTCCAGGTACGCCGTACCCACCCCGGCCACCAGCGCGGCCGTGTCGCCCGGGCTGACCAGGAGCCGGCCCTCGGTCAGGGCGTACACCTCGGCCCGCGCCTGGGCGCCGGCCATGTCCGCGCCGTGCAGCAACACCTCGGCGCCGAGCGCGCGCACCGCCCGCACCTTGGCCGGATTCGCCCCGGCCGGCATCACCACCGTGCACGACGCGTCGAACGCGGCACACGCGTACGCGATCGACTGCGCGTGGTTGCCCGTCGAGTAGGTGACCAGCCCCCGGGCCCGCTCCGCCGAACTCAGGCCGGCCAGCAGGGTCAGCCCGCCCCGGACCTTGAAGGCGCCGACCGGTTGCACGTTCTCGTGCTTGACGTACACCTGCGCCCCGGTGGCCGCGTCCAGGGCGGGATACGACCACATCGGGGTCGGCGGCAGGTGCTTGGCGAGGAACTCGCGAGCGGCCACGACGTCGGCGAAGGTGGGGTCGGCTGCGGGGCGGGCGAGATCGGCGTTCATGTCGCCATCGTGGGGTGCGGACCGGTCATCGGTCCAATGCCCACCTGCCGGAACGCGGGCCCAAGCCGGTCGTCCGGGCTTCGGGTGGCCGGGGCCGGTGCTCAGTCCGTCGTGCCCTCCCCATGGATCCGGGCCAGGATCTGCGGATTGCTCACATGCACCGGGACGTTGTCCTCGTCGAACAGACCGAGTCGGTGCAACGCGCCGCCTTCCACCGGGATCACCGCGCCGGTGGTGTACGCGGACAGGTCGGAGATCAGGAACAGTACGGCCGCCGCCACGTCGGCCGGCGTCCCGCGTCGGCGCAGCGGGACCCCTCGGCCAGCGAGCGCCGGATCCGCCGCGGTGGTGGTCGCGCGCGGCGTGGTGATCGAGCCGGCCGCGACCCCGTTGACCCGGATCCCGTACCGGCCCCATTCCAGGGCCAGCGTCCGGGTCAACCCGAGCACCGCGGCCTTGGCCGTGCCGTAACCCACGTGGTAGGGCGCCGCGACCACGCCGCCGGTGGAGTTGATGGTCACGATCGAACCGGGCGCCTCGTGCTCGACCAGGTGCCGGGCCACGGCCTGGGACAGCCACATCACATGATGCAGGTTCAGGTCGAAGGACTGGTCCCACTGCGCCCGGTCGAAGTCGAGCGCGGGCGCCCAGTGCGGCAACAGGCTGCCGCCGACGACGTTGACCAGCCCGTACAACTCGCCCGGCGCGGCGGCGGCCCGCTCCACCACGGCCGCGACGCCTTCGGCCGTCGACACGTCCGCACACACCGTCAGCAGCGTGGCGGGCGATCCGCCCAGGCCGGCCGTGTCGGCCAACTCGGCCTCGATCGCGGCCAGTCGCTCGGCGTCGCGATCCACGCCCAGCACGGTGGCGCCGGCTTCCAGCAGCCCTCGGGCGCAGGTCGTGCCGATCCCGCCGCCACCGGCGCCGGAGACGATCACCGTGCGGCCGGCCAACCTGATGCGTTCGGCTATCACTGCTGTGCTCCCTGTGCGGTCGTGGGGTTGCCGGGCGTCGCGTCGCGCACCGGAGTGTCGGTGGTCTCGATGGCGGTGTCACGTGTCGGATCGGTGCCGGCGGCCCGCAGCCGCGGGAGCACCTCCAGGCCCAGCGCGGCGATCTGCTCGCGGGCCGCATCGGCGGATACACCGGGCACGTGGATCCGCAGGTTGACGCAGGTGGCGCCGATCTCGGCGCGCAGCGCCGCTAGTTCGTCGGCCAGCGCGCCGGCGTCGGAATGGCAGACGAAGCCGGTGCCGCGCCAATGGCGCAGCGCTGCCGCCGGGGAGTACCCGCGATACACGTGCAACTGCCGCTCGAACGCCTCGCGCGGCGGATCGCCGAGCCACACCCGACGGATCAGCACCCGCGGCCCGACCCCGCCGGCGTCGAGGTACCGGTCCGTCAGTTCGCGCAGCCGGCCGGCCTCGGAGCCGCCGTCGAAGAGGATCCCGGCACCGGCCTGCGCCGCGCGCCGCACCGCGCCCGGACTCATCGCCGCGGCGACCACCGGCACCGGCCGGGCGGCACACCCGAACAGGGCGCGGTCACCGGCCAGTTCGCCCAGCTCCGCACCACGCAGCAGCGCGGTCAGCCGGGGCAGCCCGGCCCGAAAGGCGGCGGTGCGAGCGGCGAAGTCCCGCTCCAGTAGCCGGAAATCGAGCTCCAGGCCGCCGATCGCGACGCCGACGCCCACCCGACCGGGATGCAGCGCGGCCAGCCAGGCCACCTCCTCGGCGAGCAGCACGACCGGTCGCAGCGGCAACAGCACGGGCGCCGCGGCGGCCCACCCGGTCGGCATGCGATCCAACATCCAGCCGGCCACCTGGAGCGGATTGGGCAGGTATCCGGCGAAGCCGCCGTGGTGCTCGCTGGTCATCACGCCGTCGAACCCGTGGTCCGCGGCGAGTACGGCCTGGCCGATCGCCTCCGCGACCACGCCCGGGGCGTCGAGCCCGTCGTGCGGATAGATCCGCAGCGAGACGGACCCGGCCCCGAACGGCACCGCCGCCCGGGCCGCATCGAACCGCCGGTGCGATTCAACCGATTTCGTCGGTTTCGTAGGCTCCGCCGACACGCCACCACATCCCCTCGATCGGGTGCCGGCGATCATGGCAGAGCACTCGCGCCGATGAAACCATCACGAGATGTGCTAGGTGCGGGCCCGAAGGCGGTCGGTGTCGCCACATGGACACGGCGTCCATGCGGCCTCGCACGGGGTGGCCTCGATGGTCGGGCTCTGCGGGATCGCCGCGAAGGCGGTGCGGAGTTCGGCCGCGAAGATGTCACGGCCGGGTTCGTCGCGGCGAGGCGGCGGCCGAGGCGGACCCGGCGCGACCATGCCTCGTTGGTCATCCGGTCCACGGCGGCGAGCAACGCGTCCCGGAGGAAATGCCGCACCGTCCCGCCGGTGACGGGGCGGGTCTCCCACTCTTCGGTGAAGGCCGTCCACATGTCCTGGGTCGGCGCCATGACCACGTCTTCCTTGCCCGCGAAGGTGTGGAAGAACGTGCGCTTGACCGTGTGGCCCCGCCCCGACCCGGCCCCGGACACGACCTCGGCCGGGCCGGGGCCACTGCGCCCGACCCGCTGGGTCGGCCGACGGCTCGGCCGACTATTGGTTGCCGGTCGATGTGTTTCGCTCCGACCCGGTACCGGCCGCCGACCCGGTACCGGCTGCCGGCGGCGGACTCGTGTCGGGGGCCGCGTCCGACCCGGCCTCGGTCCGGGGCCCCGGCAGCGTCGCGTCGGATCGGCCTCGACGGGCCCGGCGTTCGAGCCAGGCGGCCAGGGCGAGCAGCGCCAGGCCCAGCAGGAGCGCGGCCGACGGCGCCACGACGCCGAGCAGCCACAGCGCCTGCGCACCGTCGGCCGCGGTGTCGGCCAACTCCGCGCGCGAGGCCGGCGTCGTGGTCATGTGCAGCGACAACACCGGGAAGACCTCGGTCTGCCCGCCGGACACCGACGCGGCGGTCGCGGTGACCCCCTGGGTCGACTCCAGGTCCACGGTGACGCCGGTCTCGCTGTCGACCCAGCCGGTCAGGTCGGTGGTCGCGGTGTAGGCCAGTGGGACCGGGTCGGCCTGCCCGGCCAGTTCCGGCGGCCGGCCCGGGAACGCGACGCCGGCCAGGCCCAGTACGGCCGCCCTGGGCATCGCCGGGGGCAGTGTGCGCAGCGACTCCGGGTCGGCGAGCGGGCCGCTGGTACGGATCCTGAAGACGTACGTCTCCCGACCGGCGCGCCGCTCGGTCCGTACATAGGTGGCCGGGATGGTGGTCTGGGTCGGCGAATCCCAGTACGGATAGTTCTTCTTCTTGGGCTCCAACGGGAAGCCCGCGGTCAGGCCCCGATGCGGTTCGGCCGGGACGCCCTTGGGAATCGGCCGGTCGAGCAGGGACTTGCGGTCCACCGACCACCGCTTCTCGATCGTGGTGAGCGCCTGTTTCTGCGGGCCGGACACCACGGTGCGATCGCTCAGCACGACGGTCGAGCCGGAGGCGTGCACCGCGTGCACATGCCGATCCACGGTGACCGGCAGGTCGCGCACGATGGCTCCGGGCAGGTTGCCCGCCTGCAACGCCTGTGCGTCCAGCAGGGTCATGCCGCCGGCGAAGTGCATCGTGAAGTCGGCGTCGTCGGGCACCTGATGCACGGCGGGCAACACGGCGAACCGGGTCACCGCGCTCGTCGCGACGAACAACGTGGCGGCGGCGCCGAGATACCAGGACGACTTTCTCATCAGACCAGCCTCCGCAGGTCGCCGGTCGGCCCGGGAGGGCCGGATGTCCTCCCGTCGCGTCGGCGCACGCGACCTGATGGCCCGTACCTCACCAGGATTCGAAACGGATCGCGTCAGATACCACGATTCCCGTCCCAGCCGGACCCGGTGGTGGTATATCGGGCAACCACACGCGGCGTCACCACATGGGGAACCACCCACGCCGGCAACCGCGTTGGGACTCGCCGACGCAACGTCCGCGCCACCTTCGCGCCGATGCCGCGCACGACCGCGACCCGCCGACCGGGCCTCCCACACCGACGGAAGCGTGAGCCTGACCTCCCCGGACAGCGGGCACACCATCGAACCCGGTAGCCGTTCACGTTCCGCGTCCGGATGTTGTACAAGTCCCGGTTCGACGCGGGCAACGGTCGGCCGCGCAACGTCCGGGCGATCGAGTCGACCCGGCGTAGTGCCGTGACCGGTCCGTAGCGCGCCGATCGGGCGCGTTCGGCGCGGGAGTTGCCCCGCCGAGCGCGCCCGGCGCCGTGTTGCTAGCGCACCGCCAGGCCCTCGATCTCGATCAGCATGTCCGGGTCGGAGAGTGCGGTGACGCCGACCAGGGCGGTCGCCGGGCGGCAGTTCTCCTGTTCCAGGCGGGCGGTGATCACATCGAAGTGGCGGGTGACGTCCGCGACGTCGACCGCGAAGTAGCGCAGTTGCACCACGTGCGCGAAGGTGAAGCCGGCCTCGGCCAGCGTCTCGGCGAGCCGGTCGAACGTGGTCTCGATCTGTCCGCGCAGATCGCGCACGTGCACGATCTCGCCGTCGGGGCCCCGGGACTCGTGGCCGGCCAACACCAGCCAGCGGTCCGGGTCCGTCACCGACACGGCGCGGTTGTACCCGAGCCGGTTGCCGAACATCCGAGGTCCGATGTCCTGCCTGTGCATCCCGTCACCCTTCGTCGTGATCGGCTCCGACCCTTGGGCGAAAGCCACGAATCGGAACAAATCCCGCCGGTGACTCTAGCCAGAACAACCGCCGTCGGCGCAGCGAACACGCCGGGGCACGATGGATCGGCGCGGCGTGCCCCTGCCGGGCGACCTTGCCCGGCCCCGGTCGGCGGCGGCTCGCGACGCCTCCGCGCCGGCCCTCCGGGTCAGCTCTCCACCTTCACCGCCCGCGCATGCCGGACGGGCGGGACGGTCGCCTCCGACCGGATGCCGTACTGCGCCGCCTGGGCCGTGTACATCGCCCGATAGCGACCCGCGTCGAGTGCCATCAGGCCGTCGTGGTTGCCCTGTTCGATCAACCGCCCGCCCTCCAGCACGTAGATCAGGTCGGCGGTGGCGGTCGCGGCCAGCCGATGGGTGATCAGCAGTACCGTCGTTCCGTCCTCGGTCATCGACCGCAGCGCGGCGAACGCGGCGATCTCCGCCTCCGGATCCAGCGCCGAGGTCGGCTCGTCGACGATCACGAACGGCGCGCCGCGATAGCGGGTCCGGGCGTTGCCGATCTTCTGCCATTGGCCGCCGGAGATCTGCGAACCGCGTTGGTAGCCCTTGACGATCAGGGTGTCCCACCCGTGCGGCAACGTGCCGACCAGCTCGCTCGCATCGGCCCGGGCGACCGCCCTCTCCACCCGGGCCTGGTCGACCGGCCGGTCGGCGCGGCCGATGAAGACGTTGGCGCGTGCGGTCATCGCCCAGCGCGGGAAGTCCTGCCCGAGCACCGCCACCCGATCGAAGATGCGATCCCGATCGGCGTCGCGAACGTCCACCCCGCCCCAGCTCAGCGTGCCCTCGGTGGGCAACAGCAGGCCGGCGACCAGCTTGGACAGCGTGGTCTTGCCCGAGCCGTTCTCGCCGACCAGGGCGACCACCTTGCCCGCTGGAATGCGCAGGCTGACCCGGTCCAGCGCCGGCGTTTCGTTGCCGGGATAGCGGTACGAGACACGATCCAGCCGCACCTCGTCCACCACCGGCGGCAGCGGCAGTCCGCCGGTCGGGATCGCCCGTCGCTCCGACTCGGCGCAGGCGTCCTCCAGGTCGCGCAGATACAGGGATTCCTCGTACAGCCGGTTGACCTGCATGACCAGCGCGGTGAGGCCGCTGGTGCAGGTACGGATCGCGATCACCGCGGTACCGCCCGCGGCCAGCGGCATGCCGCCCTCGGTGAGCAGCAGCCACAACGCCGCGTACACCAGCATCGCGCCGACCCCGGACATCGCGGACGCGGTCGCCTGGGTCAGGCCCTTGGCGTGCGCGAGTCGGCGGTGTTCGGCCTCCATCGTGGAGGACATGTCCTCGAACGCGTCCAGTACCAACGCGCCCGCACGGTGCGCCCGCACCTCGGCCGCCGGTGCCGGCTCGATCAGGCTGCGCCCGAGAATCTCGATCGCCCGCCGGTGCTCCAGCCAGGCGTGCGCGGATTCGTGTCGGCGACGCGCGGACCGTACCGCGCCCCAGCCCTTGGGCGCCGCGACCAGGAACAACAACGGCAGCAGGATCGGGTTCAGCAGGGTCAACACGCCGCCGGTGGCGACCAGGCCGACCAGCGCGTTGATCACCGCCACCGAGGCGCCGATCATGTGCCGCACCGAGTCGGTACCGAACCGGCCCGCGTCCAGCATGCGATGGAAGCGAGCCTCCTCGAACGCCTGGAGTTCCACCCGGGCGGCGAGCCGGTAGTAGCGGGCCGTACAGACTCGTTCGACCTGTGGTTCGAGCCGGCTGGTCGCCCCCACCGAGACCGCCGCGAGCAACGCCGACACGGCGGTGACGCCCACGATGAACAGCAGGGCCGGCGCGGCGTCGCGCAGCCGGTCGGTGGTCGGCACGTCGGCGAACAGCGCCACCAGCGCCCGATTGGTGGCGAGCAGGCCCAGCCCGGCCGCGAGCCCCTGACCGATCTCGGCCACCAGCAGGGCGAGCACCGCGGGCCGATCCACCGTCCAGGCGGCGCGGGTGACCACCGCGACCATGCTCGGCAGTTGCCGCGCCATCGCCCAGAACGACACGCGCAGCAGCGGTTGTTCGTGCTCGGTGAAGGACAGGTCGTAGCGCAACGCGCCGCCGAACAACAACTGTTCGGACTCCGACACCGGGATCTTCCGCCGCTCGGACGCGCGTCGACGGAACTTCATCGGCCCTCCTGGGGCGGAATGGGTCGGGGGCGGTGGACCGGCGGGTGGGCCGGTGTGGGCTCGTGCGGGCGCATGGGTGCGGATGCGGATGCGGATGCCGGGCCGGGCGCCGGTGTGGGTGTGGGTATGGGAGTCGGCGTGGATGCGGATGCGGATGCCGGGCAGGGTGCCGGTGTCGGTGTGCGGAGAGTCTCGGATCGTGGTGGTGTCGGGTCCAAGGTGACCAATTCCCTTTCGGTCCCGGGTTGTTGGCTGACGACCGCACATGCTGCCCCTCGGCCCGGTGGGTCGGACAGGGCGTATGGGTGTACGAGCCGGGCGCATCCCACCCATGGCGACCGCGGGCGCCCTGCGAGCGCCGCGGGCGCTCCCGGTGCCCGGGGCTGCTCGCGAGTGCCCGGGCGCGGCGACCCGGACGTCGGGATTTCCGACCCCGACCTGCCGCTACCCGCTGCGGCCCGCCCGGGCCTGGGCGACGAACTCGGCCAAACCGCTGGGGGTGGCGCGTTCCAGGATCACCTTCGGCTCGACGGCGATGCCGTACCGCTTGCCGAGGACGTCCGCGAACTCGATCGCGAGGATCGCGTCCACTCCGAGTTCCGCGAAGGTGTCGTCCGGGTCGACCCGGGAGATGTCGAGCGAGACGAGTCTGGCGGTCTGATCGACGATCTCGTCGAGAAGGGCGGCGTTCACGGGCATGGTGAGGCTCCTTGACGGGTCGTGGATGCGTCCCAGGCGCGGGATGTCGAGGTGCGCGGGATGTCCGAGGTGATCGGCAGCACGACGACACGAGCGATCCTGGGGCAGACGTGGGGAGTTCGCCCGTACTCGGCCGTCGGCCCGTGCCGAGGGTCGCCCACCGGCCCGACCCCGGCTCCTGTCGTACGGGAAACGCTAATGGGCGCCCGGGTTCCGGCGGTAGAACGGGACCGATCCGGCGCGGGTGGCGAAGCGTGGCGAATGCTTCGGGAGCTTTCAAGGCTCGGGGTGTCGGGGGCTTGGGGGGCTTTGGACACGGCGGACACGGCGGGCGCGACGGGCGCTACCGGAGCGCCGGCTGCGCGCCGGGTCCGCCCGTTGTCACAGCGGTGGGTTGAGGCCCTCGAAGAAGGCGAGGAGCGCCGCCTCGCGCAGGTGCGCCGGGAGGTGGTCCAGGAGCGCGTGCACCGGCGCCAGTCGACCGTCGGTCAACAGGCCCGCCTTGAACATGAGTTCGGTCAGCGCGTCGGCGGTCACCCCCGCCTCGGAGGCGGCCAGGGCGGTGAGTTCGTCGACCGCGAGCAGTTGCTCCGGAGTGGGCAGCGGGTCGCGGTCCCCGGCCGCGCGTACCGCCGACCGCAGCGCGGTGAGCAGTTCGGGTACGTGCGGGCCGTGCGTCGCGGTCATCGTCAGGTGGATCGTCGGCGGGATGCCGGTCTGGGAGAGCTGGGGTTGTACGGCCCAGCCCAGGCGCTCCAACTCGTCCAGGAACGCGAAGAAGTCCACGCCGTCCGTGGTCACCGCGACCAGACTCGTCGCAGGCGCACCGAGCACACGCAGCCCCTCGATGCCCGCGATCCCCTCCACCAGCTCGGCGGTGGCGGCCAGTGTCCGGGTGACCAGGTCGCGGTAGCCGGCGGCGCCGAGATGGCGCAGCACCGCCCATGCGGCGGCGATCAGGCCGCCGGACTTCGAACTCTGCATCGTCGAGTTGACGACCGGATAGCCGGTCCAGTCGGATGCGACGAAGTACTGCGTCCGGCGCAGCGCCGCGGTGCGGTACAGCACGATCGAGCAACCCTTTGGCGCGTAGCCGTACTTGTGCAGATCCACCGAGATCGAGTCCACCCCCGGCACCCGGAAGTCCCAGGCCGGCACGGGATGTCCGAGCTGTTCGGCGAACGGCAGCACCCAGCCGCCGATACACGCGTCCACGTGGCAGCGCACGCCGCGTCGAGCACAGATCGCGGCGATCTCGGGGATCGTGTCCACGACGCCGTGTCCGTAGGAGGGTGCCGAGGCGACCACCAGGACGGTGTCGTCGGTGATCGCCCGTTCGATCGCGGCGACATCGGCGGTCATCCGGACCGGGTCGATGTCCACGATCACCGGGTCGAGGCCGAAGTACTTCGCGGCCTTGGCCCAGGCCGCGTGTGCCGAGCGGGCGAACACGATTTGTGGGCGCACGATTTCGGGCCGGGCGTCGCGGGCCGCCTTGGCCGCCAGCAGGCAGCTCTCGGTTCCGCCGCTGGTCCAGCTACCGGCCGCGCCGGCGGGTGCGTGCAGCATCTCGCCTACGGCCGCGACCACTTGGTGCTCCAGCGTCGCGACGCTCGGGAACGAGGTCGGATAGAGGCCGTTCACGTGCAGATACAGCTCGAACGCCCGTACGGCGACCGCCTCGACGGAAGCCGCGCCGGAATCGAACGTATTGGCCACTCCGGGCCGCCCCCGCCCGGGTTCGTCTCCGGCGTGCATGGCCGTCAACTCCGCCAGCACCTCGTCCACCGACCGGCCGTCCGCGAACATGCCCACGTGTGCCTCCCCGACTGCGACTGTGGTCTCGTCCCCGTCGGGCTTCGATGCGGCCCGGTCACGGGTTCCGGCACCGTAGCGCGGCGGGCCGGCGATGTCTGTACCCGCCGCAGGTCGGGGCGGGTCCGGTGGTGGGTGGGTGTGTTGCGGCCGGGATGAATCGGGCCGCGTTGCCTAGGGTTGGCGGTACTTCAAGGACGCATTCCGAGCCGTCTCGAAAGGCACTCCGATGGCAATCGCGACCGCACGCCACCCCGACTCGGCCGAACTCCTCGCCTTCCTCCGCCCGCGTCATCGCGGGCTGCTCGCCACGACCCGCGCCGACGGGCGTCCGCAGATGTCGCCGGTGTCCTGCGGCGTGGACGAGGCGGGCCGGATCGTCGTCTCCACCTATCCCGACCGGGCCAAGACCCGGAACGCCCGCCGGAACGAACGGGTGTCGATGTGCGTGGTGTCCGACGACTGGAACGGCCCGTACGTGCAGGTGGACGGCCGGGCCGAGGTGTTGGACATGCCGGCGGCGCTGGAGCCGCTGGTCGAGTACTTCCGGTGCATCTCGGGTGAGCACCCCGACTGGGACGAGTATCGCGAGGCGATGCGCAGGCAGGGCAAGTCGCTGATCCGCGTGCACATCGAGCGTTGGGGGCCGATCGCCACCGGCGGCTTCCCGGCTCATCGGGCGGCGGGGGGATAGGGGGCGGGTGGGGGTGGTGTCCGGGCGCCGGTGGGGCGCCCGGAGGGCGCGCCGCCGATCGGCGCAATGCCCGCCGAAACCGGCTCGTGGGGGGTGGGCTGGTGGGATGACCGAGGAGACTGCGGGTACCGTCCGTCCATCCGTCGATGCGTTGCCCGGCCGGGTGGCCGCCCGGCGGCGCGAACTCGGGCTCTCCGTTGCGGACATCGCCCGCCGTACCGGACTGCCCGGAACATGGGTGCACTCCGTCGAGAGTGCGGCCACCGCACCCTCCGCACCCGGCTTGTCCCGACTGGCCGACGCGCTCGAAACCACCGTCGACGACCTGCTCTCCGCGCCATCGGCCGGCTTCACGCACCGGATCCCGCCCCGACCGCCGGGCCGGGACGCGGGCCCGGGGCGGGAGTTGGTGGAGATGACGGACGAGGAGTGTCAGGCGCATCTGCAGTTGCAACTGGTCGGCCGGATCGCCGCCTTGGAGGGGCCCGAGCCGTTCGTCGTGCCGGTCAACTACGTGATGCTCGGGCGCGACGTGATGTTCTGTACGGCCGCCGACGCGATGCCGGCCCGGGTCGAGGGCCCGGTCCTGTTCGAGGTGGACGACATCATCGACGCGGCCAAGATCGGCTGGAGCGTACTGATCCGCGGCACGGCGGAGCCGGACCAGGACCCGGCGGACTTCCCTGCGGCCGGCGACGCGCCTTGGCCGGCGGGGCGCCGGGACGTGTGCATCCGGATCCGGGCGGAGCGGGTGACGGGACGGCGGTTGCGGCCGGTGATGGGGGAGGCGGGGGCGCAGGGCTCAGAGGGCTCACCGGGCTCACCGGGCTCGCAGGGGTTGGAAGGCGATCGATAGGGGGACGGGCCGCCGCCGATCGTCCCGGCCGCATATCGTGTCGATCATGAGTACACACTTTGACGTCGTTGTCCTGGGCGCGGGTCCGGGCGGATACACCGCAGCGGTTCGCAGCGCACAGCTCGGGCTGCGGGTCGCGGTCGTCGAGCAGAAGTACTGGGGCGGCGTCTGCCTGAACGTCGGCTGCATCCCGTCGAAGGCACTGCTGCGCAACGCGGAACTCGCGCACATCTTCACGCAGGAGGCCAAGACCTTCGGGATTCGCGTCGAGGGTTCGGTGACGTTCGACTACGACGCGGCGTTCAAGCGCAGCCGCAAGGTCGCCGACGGTCGGGTCAACGGCGTGCACTACCTGATGAAGAAGAACAACATCACCGAGTACGACGGCCGCGGCGCGTTCGTCGACGCACACACGCTCGATGTCTCGCTCACGGCCGGCGGCGTCGAGACCGTCACCTTCGACCACTGCATCATCGCGGCGGGGGCGACCACGCGCCTGCTGCCGGGCACCTCGCTCAGCGAGCGGGTGGTCACCTACGAGGAGCAGATCCTCACCGACCGGCTGCCGGAGAGCATCATCATCGCGGGCGCCGGCGCGATCGGCGTCGAGTTCGCGTACGTACTGCACAACTACGGCGTGAAGGTGACCATCGTCGAGTTCCTCGATCGGGTCGTCCCGCTGGAGGACGTCGAGGTATCCACCGAACTCGCCAAGCGCTACCGCCGGTTGGGCATCGAGATCCTGACCTCCACGCGAGTCGAGTCGATCGACGACGGCGACCCGAACGCCAAGGTCCGGGTCACCGTCACCCGCGACGGGCAGCAGCAGGTCCTGGAGGCGGACAAGGTCCTCCAGGCGATCGGTTTCGCCCCGCGGGTGACCGGCTACGGTCTGGAGACCATTGGCGTGCGCCTCACCGAGCGCGGCGCGATCGACGTGGACGGCCGGGGCCGTACCAACATCCCGCACATCTACGCGATCGGCGACGTCACGGCGAAGCTGATGCTCGCACACGCGGCCGAGTCGATGGCGGTGATCGCCGCCGAGACGATCGCGGGTGCCGAGACGATGGAACTCGACTTCGTGATGATCCCGCGCGCGACCTACTGCCAGCCGCAGATCGCCAGCTTCGGCTGGACCGAGGCGCAGGCCCGGGAGCAGGGCTTCGACGTCCAGGTCGCCAAGTTCCCGTTCACCGCCAACGGCAAGGCACACGGCCTGGGCGACCCGGTCGGCTTCGTCAAGGTGATCAGCGACCGCACCCACGGCGAACTCCTCGGCGCCCACCTGATCGGCCCCGAGGTCACCGAACTCCTCCCCGAACTCACCCTGGCCCAACAGTGGGACCTCACCGTCCACGAGGTGGCCCGCAACGTCCACGCCCACCCGACCCTCGGCGAAGCCGTCAAGGAAGCCATCCACGGCCTCGCCGGCCACATGATCAACATGTAGCAGTCGACTCCCGGAGCACTCTGCAATCCACCCCGGCCGTCGAGCGCGCCACAAAGGCGCGATCGACGGCCGCGGGTGAGCGCCGAGCGGCCGGTTGCGAGGGCCTCGACGTCGTCGGCAGGGATGATGTCGGCACTGTGGTCCTGTGCCGGGGTCGGCGGTGCACGTGGGGTCGGTGATTCGGTGAGCGGGACCAGTGGGGCGGGGCTGCCGTTCGTCCACTCGGAACCGATGGCGGCGAGAGCGTCGGCGGGCGCTGCGCCGCGCAGGAATGCCGCGCCGTGTCTGCCCACCACGCGGGCGCCGTCGCCGTCCCGGACGACGGGACCAGGCGGGTGATTCCGGGAGCCGGTCGCACCTCGCCGGTCACGGGAATTGGAGGCAGCCTCGGGGAAGGGCGTCCGGTCAGGCCGGCCAACAGGGGCGCGCGGAGGGTGTACGCGGCGACGAGCGCGGCGTACGGGTTGCCCGGCAGGCCCACCAGGCGGCGGTCGGCTCCCAGCCGGGCCGGCAACTGCGGATGGCCCGGGCGGCACGCCACGGTGTCGACGATCGCCTCCGCGCCACCGGTGCGGAGCAACCGCCGCCGTCGGTCGGTGCTCCCGACCGAGGTGGAGCCGGTCCCGACGACGACGTCGGCATCGTGCGATTCACGGACTGCGGCAGCGAGCGAGCCGGTCCACACGGCTCCCGCCCCAACCGCTCCGCGGATCCGCCACAGCCCGCGTCCGGCGACCGCGTACCCGTGTCCATCCATCGCGGCGGTGTCGAAGCCCGGAAGTGGCCGTCGGGTCCGGACCGCGTCGGCCGGCACCAGCCCTGCCGCATCCGACAGCGGTACCACGACGGCTGCCATCGGCCGTGCTACGGCGTGAGCCGGTTCGCGCACCGCCCGCTGCCAGGGCGCTTCACGAGCTGCCGGGCCCGCTGCCGGCCTGTCGTCGATCGGGAGCACAGTCATGCGACCACGACGCCGTCACGGCTTTCCGCCCTGCGTACACGAAGGGTCCGATGCACATCGCCTCGTTCACGCCCACAAGCGGGCGGTCCGAGTCAGACGGTGGCGAGTGAGACCTCGGTCGACTTGAGCAGTGCCGTCACCGAGGAGCCGACCTCGAGGTCGAGTTCGCTCGCGGCATCGGCAGTGATCGCGGCGGTCAGTTCGCCGTCCTCGACGGTGATCTTGACGCCGGCCATGGCGCCGCCCGCAGCGATCCGGGTCACGGTGCCGGGGATCTTGTTGCGGATGCTGAGCCCGGAGACCGATCCGGTGGCCAGCGACACCTCGGTGGACTTCACCAGCGCCCGTACCTCACGGCCCTCGGCCAAGCCGAGATCCTCGACCGCATCGACGGTGATCGCGGCGGTGAGTTCACGCCCTGAGTTCAGGCGAACCTTGACGGTCGCCATCACCTCGCCGGCCGTCACGGAAGTCACGGTGCCGGGGAACTGGTTGCGGATGCTGAGCGACATCTGACACACCTGAATTCTCGATCGTCCGGGGGTGGATCCCCGGCAGGTGATCACCACGCTAATCGGGACGAATCCCCACGTCGAAACGCACGCGAACAGCGCCTCGCAGATGCGACCCGACAGCGTCGGACGCCCTGCGAATGCGGTACGCGGTTCCGCCTCGGCGCCGCCACGACGGTCCGCGACATACACCCGTGCCCGCCCGTCGGTGCTCACCTTCACCCGGGGCGCGCCGCAACCCGATCGCACCAGCGCCGGTGCGGGAGACTGGTCCGATGTTGACGATCGGCGAACTGGCCTCGTACGGAGGGGTGACGGTGCGCGCGGTGCGGCACTATCACGCCAAGGGGCTGCTGCCCGAGCCGAAGCGGGACCACTCCGGATACCGGCGCTACGGCGGCGGCGCCGTGGTCGAGCTGATCCGGATTCGCACGCTAGCCGAGGCCGGGGTACCACTGGGGCGCGTGCGGGAGTTGCTTCAGGCCGACGAAGCGGAGTTCGGCGCGGCGGTCGCGGACATCGACAAGCGGCTGCAGGCGGAGATCCGGGAGCGCCAACGCCACCGCGCGCGGCTTGCCCGCCTCGCCTCCGGGGACGACCTGGTACTGCCTCCGGAGGTGGTCGATTTCCTCGACCGACTGCGAGCGCTCGGCGTCGACGAACGGATCGTCCGGGTCGAACGCGACGGCTGGATCCCACTCGCCGCGCACTCACCCGACCGAATCCCGGAGTGGGTGGCCCGCAAGCGCGAACAACTCGCCGACCCGCAACTCGTCGACTTCTACCGCACCCTGTCCCAGGCCCTCGACCGTACCGACGACGACCCACACCTGATCGAACTCGCCGACAACCTGGCCGCCTACCTCACCCACCTCGCCGAAGAACAGGGCGAGCACTACCCCGACGACCCCGCCCCGGACCCCACGCTCGCCACCGTCATGGACACCCTGGCCTTCGACACCGCCCCACCGGCCCGCCACCTGACCACCCTCCTGCACGAACGCGGCTGGACCGGCTGGACCACCCTCAAACGCACATGACGCCATCGAGGCAACGATGCCTCCACCGCGTCCGAACGGGCGATCCGCTTGCGGAACTGTCCCGCTTCCGAAGGGTTTTCCACGGCTGTCCGACCGGCAGGCGCGACGGGCTGTTCGAGCCGACCGATGGGGTGCTGTGCACCGACGGGCCGGTGCGGACGCTGGTGGCGCCGGAGCCGGAGCCCGAGCACCGGCGCGGGCACGGAGCCCTGTACGCGGCGCCGAACAGGGCCGCCTGGACCTCGACCGGCTGCGGACCGAGCCGGCCGGCCTGCCGTTGCCACGGCCGCCGACGGTCGCCCGGTGCTCGCAGTGGACGTCTCGCCGTGGCTGCGTCTGGACGCACAGACCTGCCCGGACCGGTTGTTCTGCCACCTACGGCCGCCCGGCGACGCAGAGCACCGGATGATCCCCGGCCGGCCGTACTCCTTCGTCGTCGCGCTGAAGATCGGGCGTACCACCTGGTCGGCGGTCCCGGACGCGGTGCGGCTGGAGCCCGGTGCCGACCTGGCCGCCGTCACCACCACCCGACTCCGCGACACGATTGACCGGTTGATCGACGCCGGGCACTGGAAGGCGGGCGTTTCGGAGGTCCTGGTGGTGATGGACGCGGGCGACGACGCCCCGCGCATCGCCCGCCTGCCGACCGACCTGCCGGTGCAAGTCCTCGGCCGGCTCCGTCCCGGACCGGGTGATGCGTCGCCCGGCGCCGACCCGCGCGGAGTTCGCTCCGGCCACCCCTGCCGGGGCCGACCACCCAAGCACGGGGCCAAGTTGGTTTTCGGCGACCCCGCCACCCGGGGTGACGAGCGGGCGGTCACCTGCACCGCCACCGGCCGCTACGGGCACCGTCGTCGCCCGGTCTGGGACCGGCTCCACCCGCATCTGACCCGCCGCGCTGCCTGGCCGGAAACCACGACGGGCCGCTGCCCCTCATCGAGGGCACCGTGTTCCGCCTGGCCGTCGAAAGCTGCCCATCGGCAGGGTGAACCGCCCGGTCCGGCTCCGGTGGCCGCGCATCGGCGCCGACCCGGCCGACGCGAACCGCTCTCGGCAGGCGTTCCTCCGCCGCTTCGACCTGGAGTACACCTTCCGCCTGCTCAAGCAGACCCTCGGCTGGACCCGGCCCCGCCTGCGCCACTCCGCAGCGGCCGACCGATGGATCCGGCTGGTCATCGCCGCCCACGCCCGGCTCCCTCTCGCCCGCCCGCTCGTCGCCGACCTCCGCCGGCCTGGGAGCGACCGGCCGACCCGAACAAACTCATCCCCGCCCGCGTCCGCTGCGGGTTCAGGAACCCCCACACAAAGGCGCCCTCACCAGCGGAGGCGTGGGGCCGCGTCGGATTTGAACTCCTGCGGAAGCCGGTCCTCTTCGCGCCGAGGCCCCACTGTCGGCAGTCGATGCGAGGATCCGGCCGACCAAGACGAGAGGACTGCCGTGGGTACCTGGGACATCGGCCCCTTCGAGAATGACATGGCTGCGGACTTTGCCTCGACCCTCGACGAAGCCGCCGAAGCGGACCGCGAAAAGGTCGTCCGCGACACGCTGGTCACCACGATCGACACCCGGGACCTCGACGGCAACGAGGGCTGCGAAGCCGTCGCGGCAGCCGCCTTGATTGCGGCGCAGTGTTCCGACGGCGAGCCGGTCAGCCCCTTCTTCGGCCCCAAGGAACCGGTGCCGGCCTTCGCGATGGAACTGCGTTCGCTCGCGGTCGATGCCCTCGACCGGGTCCTGGCCCCCGAGTCCGAGCTCGCCGAACTCTGGGACGACACCCCCGACGGCCCGCGTTGGCGCCTGAGCATCGACCAGCTCCGATGGATCCTCGACCCCCGCCTCCGGCCGCAGGAAGACGTGCTGTTCGAGATCTGAACCGCGAAACACACCGTCACCGCTCCACGCGAAGGGAGCGAGTCGGAGCCGAAAGATGGCCCTGTCGGTTGCTGAGAATTGGCCTCTTGGGGTGGTTGTTCTCAAGGGCGGGCATTCGGCCGGCGGGGACTGGGGGCTTGCTACAGTCGGCCCGGCCGACGGGGGCTGTCCCTGGTCGAGGCGAGTGAGCGAGCGCGCGGTCTTTGCGGGCCGTGACGCGGCTTCGGTGTTCCCGCGTGGTCTCTGTGCTGCGGTCTCGGTGCGAGCGAAAAAGGTGCGTGCACGTGGCGGGAAGAGAAGAAGGTTTCGAGCGCCTGATCGAGCCGTTCCGGACGGAACTGCTGGCCTACTGCTATCGGATGCTCGGATCGGCCCACGATGCCGAGGACCTGGTCCAGGACACGTACCTGAGGGCCTGGCGGGCACGGGAGCAATACGACGCCACTCGCAGTTCGCTGCGCACCTGGCTCTACCGGATCGCGATGAACGTCTGCCTGACGGCCCTGGAGGCTCGCGGGCGCCGGCCGCTGCCGTCGGGGCTGGTGGCCGCGTCGGATCCGCTCGGGCCGCTGGTCCAGGGGGAGAACGCCGCCTGGCTCCAGCCGTTGCCGGACTCGTTGTTGGGTGCGGGCGATCCGGCCGGGGCCGTGATCGACCGCAGCAGCCTGCGCCTGGCGTTCGTTGCTGCTCTGCAACATCTGTCGGCGCGTCAGCGTGGCGCGTTGATTCTGCGTGACGTGCTCGCCTTCTCCGCGTCCGAGGCGGCGGAGATCCTCGACACCACGGCCGTGTCGGTGAACAGTTCCCTGCAGCGGGCGCGTACCCGGATGACGGAAGTCGGAGTCCGACAGGAACGTCTCAGCGAGCCGTCGGCGGCCGAGCAACGTGCTTGGGTCGATCGCTACATGAAGGCGTTCGAGCAAGCCGATGTCGAGGCTCTCAAGCGGCTGCTCACCGAGGACGTGCTCATGGAGATGCCGCCGGTGCTCAACTGGTTCGTCGGCCGCGGCAACTATGGCCTGTTCATGGAGTGGGTCTTCGCGAAGGCCGGAACGGACTGGCGCCTGAGGGCAGTTGCGGCCAACGGCCAGCCCGGGTTCGCCGCCTATCGGCGCGTCGGTGAGGGATACGAGCTGCACACGCTCCAGATCTTTACGGTCACCGCCGTAGGCATCAGTCGGAATTCGGTGTTCCAGGAGGCCGAGGTCTTCGCGTCTTTCGGTCTGGCGCTCGAACTCGACGCCTAGCCGGGGACTTGTCGACGTCGGGGAAGGCGTGTGGCTGCGTTGGCGGCGGTGGAGTGGAGGCGGTGGAGGCGGCCAGGGATCCATGGCGCTACGGCAGGTTCCTTGGCGCATGTGGCCACCCTTGAACCGATGCCCGTAGTGTCGGTCGAGTTTTCAAGGGATGTGTGCAGGTCAGGGGCTTTGGAACGCTCGGCGGTCCGTCGTCGACTCCCGCCCCGCGACCTGCATGTCTGCGGCTGACAGGGCCTCTGCAACGGTGCGCTCTTCCTGCCGGAGACGCTTTAGCATCTCTTGACCATGGGCGCGATGAGTTCGGACCTCGCCGTCGGTATGTAGTGGCGAGTTCGCCGGAATACCCCGGGCGGACCGGTCACAAGGGAGCATGCGATGTCAGACAGTCGTGCGGAAGACAAGGCCGCGATCCAGGCCGTGCTGGGTGACTCCTACAAGGCGTGGGAGGTCGGCGACGCCGAGGGCATGGTCGCCAACTACACGGCGGACGCGACCGCGATCATGACGGGCTCGCTCCGGGACAGCCGTGCCGTGATCCGCGAAAACATGGCCCTGGCCTTCGCAGGGCCGCTCAAGGGCAGTTCGACCTACAACAAGCAGCTCAGCATCCGCTTCGTCGGCTCGGACGGCGCGATCGTCGTCAGCGAATCCGGCATCCTGTTCGCCGGGCAGTCCGAGGTTCCGGACGCGGGCAAGGTGAACGCGACCTGGGTGTTCGAGAAGCGGGACGGCCGGTGGTTGATCGCCGCCTATCACAACAGCCCCGTGCTCGCGCCCGGGCAGTGAGCCGTGGCTGCGCCGCGGGGCACGGGGTGGGCCGGCCGCGGGATGTTCGCTACCGGGTTGGTCGTTGAACATTTCGATCACCGGTTCCGCATGCTGCGGCGCAGCTACGTCGGGAACGCATCGTGATCCACGCCCCCTTCCCCATGGGCAGCACGAGCATCCGATCCCTGGGGGCGGCCCGCGTGGGTTCGCGCCGAGTACTGAGCACTGAGCACTGGGCCCGTCCCGTCAATCGGGACGGCCCCAGTGGGCTCGGCGTCGCATCGCAGTCGGAGTGTTGTGTGGGCGTGGTGGGGTGCGCCGGCAGGGCCGGAGGCCGCCGGCACACCGAATGCCGGTTATAGCGCCGGGTTCTCTGCCGCCTGGGGGCGGCTGTGTCCGATCGTCGTCGTCTCGGTCGATCCGGTCCGTGGACGGAGCGGGTAGATGCGCCCCGGGGCGGGGCGGCCTCCCTCGCGGAAAGGTGTCGCATCGGCACACCGGAGCGCACTGCCGTGCGCGGGCGTGGATATCGAAGATCCGAAGGACCTGGTCGGGCACGGGTATGACGCGCTGTCGCTGCACTATGAGCGCGCGTCCGGGAGCGAGGCGAAATACGCCTGCTGGAGCGAGGAGTTGCTCGGCCCGGATCCCTGGTTCGAGCACGGTCCTCGACGTGGGGGCTGCGGGACCGGTGTCCTGGTGGCCTGCGCGCTGCCCTGCGGCCGGCCACCGAGTCACGGCATCGACATCAGTGAGGTCCGGATCGAAAAGCCCGGGAACCGGTGCCGCAGGCCGAGTTCATCCAGGCGGACGCCACAACGCCACAACCCTGGCCTTCCCGGCGCAGACGTTCACGCGGTCGTCGCGTTGTATGCACTCGGCCATATCCCGATCGAGGAACCGCGCGTGCTGCCGGACCGGATCGCCACCTGGTTACGCCGGCTACAGCAGGGTGGGTGGTTCCTGGCCGCCACTTGCCACGGGGCATGGACCGGCACGGACGAGAAATGGCTCGGGCGTGCGCGCGACTCCCATGTCCGGAACACCCAGCCGGCCGCCGACGCGACGAAGCCGGCCAAGTCCTGCTCCACGCCCACAGGAAGCCGCCCGAGCTCGGAAGCGGACAACTCGATCACTGGGCTGTTGCCCCGTCCGACCCGACGGCCGGCCGGCCGGTGTCGCCGAACCGCTCGGCAGTCGGCTCGGCTGCGGATCGTGGCCGAGCCAGGGTCGATTGCTGCCGTCGACAACCTTGTCCCACGCACGCCGGCCCTCCGGCCTACAGCAACAACCGGGCGGCAACGTGACTCCCGCAGGGCCTTCCATCACCTCCGGAAGCCCGCGTCCGAAGCCGGAGAACTCGCACCCGAGTCACGCCCGGTCGACGCCGAGACACAACTCCGGTAGGAACACGGCAAGTTGCGGAAGCACTGCCACGGTCTGGAGGAACGCCTTGCCCTCCATGCCACCACCATCAACAAACTCGCCCTCGAAAACCGGGCATTACAGGATCAATCCATCGAACACCGTGCAACTGTTACGCCACTCCACCGGACGCAACGCAGCCGCGAGATGGCCGGGACTCCCGACGCTACGGCCAAGGCCAAAGTAGCGCGTTGCCGCTGGTCACGACCTTGTTGCAGGTCCGTGAGGCGGAAAGGGGCCACTTCGGTCAGGCCCGGTCGGCCGACCGGCGACGGGATACCTTCGTGTCCGTTGCGAACGGCCTCGGGAGTCCTGGCCGACTCAGCGGGCCGTCGGAGCCGGCGGCGTGACCACCTCGCGCAGCTCGTCGGTGGCCTGGGTGATGAGTCGGGAGAGGGAGGCGTCCGGGTCGGTCAGCCAGCGGGACGTGGCGCGCCGGTGGATCGTCAGGACCACGTCGATGATGAAGCGTGCCTTGCCGGGCTCGACGCCGCGGCGCTCGAGCGCCCGCGCCAGCGCGTCGGCGATGTCGGCGAGCTTGATCAGATCGCGCTCGGCCAGTGCCGGGTTGGCGGCGATCACTCTGACGCGGCGCAGCAGGAACTCGCGCGGGCGAAAGATCTCCTCGGCGGCTTTCAGCGCGGTCAGCAGCGCCTCGAGCGGCGTGAGGCCCGGGTCGGTCGCCTCGAACTGGGCGACGAGGTGGGTTTCGAGCTCGTTGCCGGCGAAGAGGACTTCCCGCTTGTCGGGGAAGTAGCGGTAGAAGGAGCGCTCCTTCAGACCGGCGGCGCCCGCGATCTGCGCGACCGAGGTGCGCTCGAACCCCTGCGTCTCGAAGAGCTCGAGCGCCGCGCGTTCGAGCCGGCCCTGTGCGTCGGATTCCCATCTCGGCATGCCCACCAGAGTACGACAACAGAAGCTGTTATCAGCCTGCTATGGTCGATGACAACAGATGCTGTCATCACGAGGGAGATCGTCATGAAGGCTCTTCAATTCGACCGGTTCGGTTCCCCGGACGTGATCGTGCTCCGCGACGTCCCGCAGCCGGAGCCGGGACCCGGTCAGATCCGGATCGCCGTGCGGGCGTGCGGCCTGACACCGGCCGACTGGCACGTCGTCGACGGTCTCCTCGCCGACCGTCTGCCGCCGCTGCCGCGCGGGCTCGGCTTCGAGGTCGCGGGCACCGTCGACGCACTCGGCGAGGGCGTCACCGGCGTGCGGATCGGCGAGCGCGTATTCGGCCCGGCCACCTTCCACGGCCCGACGGCCGGCGCCGCCGAGTACGCGCTGATGCCGGCCTGGGCGCGCATCCCCGAAGGCGTCACCGCCGAGCAGGCCGCCGCGCTGCCGATGGCGGCCGAGACGGCGTGGCGCGCGCTCGACGACCTCGGCGTCCAGCCGGGTGAGCTGCTGCTCGTCCACGGCGCGGGTTCCACCGTGGGCGAGGCGGCGGTGCGCTTCGCGCTGCACCGGGGTATTCGGGTGATCGCCACCGCCGGGCCGACGCGGGCCGCCGCCCTGGAAGAGATCGGCGCCCGGGTGGCCGCCTACGGCGAGGGCATGGCCGAACGCGTCGGCGCCCTGGCCGGAGGCCGCGTCGACCGCGCCCTGGACACGGCGCCGACCGGGGGCCGGATCGACCGCGCCGACCAGCCCAGCCCCGCCGGCGGCTCGCTACCGACCCTGATCGAGATGACCGGGGATCCCGACCGCGTCCTCACCGTCTCGGACTTCGCCGCCGCGGCCGAGCTGGGCGTCCGGATCACCACCGACATCCGCTACGACCGCATGGACGAGTTCGCCCGGCTCGCCGGCGAAGGCATCCTGGTCGTACCGATCGCTCGCACCTACACACTCGACCGGATCCAGGAAGCGGCCGAGCTCAGCCGGTCCCGCCGACCCGGCGGCAAGCTCATCCTCGTCCTGTGATCGCCCTGTCGGCCCGGTAAAGCGAGACCACCTCGACGAGGAGCGGGGGCCAGGCATCCCCTCCTCGTCCGCGGCGCCGCCTCCCGCGTTGGCGCGGAGCGGCGAATTGCAAGAGCAACTTTCCGCACCAGCGGCCCAGGGCCTCGCAGCGGTGATCGATCACGAAGAGTGCGCCGGCGTCGGAACCGGAACTCCCCTGCGCTTGCTCCGCTTTGGCGGACACCGTCGTTGTGGTGGTCAGGCCGCGAGTGCGGCCTCGTATTCGACGGGTGTGCGGTAGCCGAGGCTGCTGTGGAGCCTGCGGATGTTGTTGCGACTTGGATCCGGCCGCGCTCAGTGGTCCGGCCCACTGCGCGTGAGCCGAGAAGGACCGCCCACCGGGCCTGATTGGTGACAGTGGCACCGGCCAGGTCCCGTCCGCCCATCGCGACGGGCACCGAGGCGGCGAGAGCCGGCTGCCACGGCCGGTACCCCTCGGCGACGAAGCCGGTCGGCGAACTCGTCGAGGCAACGGCCCAAGACGTTCGCGGACCCGCGTCCGAGCGCGGCGATCGTCGAGGCGCTCACCTTCGGCAGCCACATCATCGCGACCGGCACCGACTCCCCCGATCTGCGCAATCCGACGCCCTGCGGAACCGGCCGACAGCCGTCCGAGCATGAGCGTGGGCCTGGGCCTGAGCGGCCTTTCGGGGCCGGGCCGGCTGCATCCCGAGCCCGGGTGCGAGGAAGGCGTGCCTGGAGCGAACGCTGAACGCGCTGGGGCGGCCCGCCCGGGACGTCACTCCGGAGGACATCACCCGCGTCGTCGGGGACCCGGCCGTCGCAGGCCGGGCAGCATCGACTCGACGCGGAGTCGGCCCGGGCGCTTGACCGACATCGAAGCTGCGATCCCGTAGTCGGCCCGACCTCATGACAACGGCCGTGATCGTCTTGTCTCGACGAGGTGGGGTGTGGACGTCAGTCGCCGGATACGCCCCAGAAAGCGATCTCGTGCGGGATGCCGTCCCGGTAGAGCACCATGTAATGGCCGCTCCATCGGGGGGCATCATCCAGAACCCCGCCCGGATCACGGACGCGGCCAACGGGCGCACCGTCCCGAAGTCGTGATCCTCGCCGGCGTCGATCACCCGGTTGACATCCAGCACCGAATGGGTCCCATGGGTGCCCATGAATTCCCAGTAGAGCTCGTTCTGCCACAGATCATCGGGCGAGGCAGGCGCGGGCAGGTCCCAGTCTGCGGGACTCCAGTTGTGGCCGGCCGCGAACTCCTCGGCTCGCAGAGCCTCGAGCGCGGCGCCGACGTCTTCCCGGTACGGCACGACGTAGCTCCAGCCCGATGCACCCACGTGTCGTCCCCTCCCTGCGGCACTGGTCGTCCTGCGGCGTGAGGATGCCAGCGGCGCCTTCCGACACGACGATCGGCTCGTGATCCCGATGTCCTTCGGCGCTGCCTCAAACAGGTTCGCCGAACATGTGCGCTTTCTCGAACGACTTGTCGGTGGTAATGGCGACGCTGTTCTTCTCTCCCTGTTCGATCAACAGGTGGAGGGGCAACTCGGCTTTTCTGCGGCCGAGTTCCAGGTAGTGATGTTCGTCGATGCAGAGCAGGTCGACGCGGCCGCGGGCGATGGTCCTGGCCGGCTGTTTCTCGTCCGCTGCCTTGACCAGCTCGTTGACGAGTTGGTGGCCGGCACGCATTCGACCCGGAAGCCGGCCATTGCGGCCTCGGCGCGCTCGTCGACGAGGCCGCCCGGCTCGGCGGACGCGGCGTCATGGTGCACGCGCACGGGGCGCGGGCGGCGGAACTCGCGGCCCGTGCGGGTGCACGCAGCGTCGAACACGGCACCTGGCTCGACGACGCGGCGGTGGGCGCGATGGCCGAGCACGGGACCTGGCTGGTGCCCACGCTGTCGAATACGCAGACCGACCCCGCAGCGGCGGCCGAGGGCGCGGCCGAGGCCCACCGGCACGCGGTCGGCCTGGCGATCGAGGCGGGTGTCCCGGTCGCGATGGGCAGCGACAACCCGGTTCGGCCGCACGGCGAAGTGCTCCGCGAGATCGAGCACCTGTCCCGGACCGGCCTCGGCCCCGCCGGCGCCTTCCGCGCCGCCACGCGCGGCGCGGCGCGGCTGCTCGGCCTCGCCGACGACCGGGGCGAGATCGCCGTCGGCAAACGCGCCGACCTGGTCCTGCTCGCCGGCACCACCCTGGACCCGACCGCGCTGGACCGACGCATCCGAGGCGTCCGGCGCGACGGAGTCCGAGCCCGCTGACCCGGGATCCTCGGCGAAGAAGTCGAACCCAGGGGTGTACTCGGCCGTCGGCGGACCCGCGAACGAGCAGCAATCCGCAGGAGTCGCACCCGCATCCGCTGTGGGCTCCGCAGCAACTGTGCCCGATCGAAGCCGGCCCGCTCAGGTCGGCGCGGAGCCCGAGCCGGAGCCCGAGCCGGAGCCGGCGGCACCGGCGCCGGCGGTGCGCCGAGTCTCCTGGAGGTGCACCGCGATGTACCCGGCAAGGATCAACGGATCCTCGGGATCACCCGCCTGAAACGTGATGCGGCGCACCAGATCGACCCTGTCCAGGGCAACACCCTCGCGCGCCAGAACGAAGGCCAGGGCCAGGAAAGCGGAGCGAGCGTTGCCGTCCTCGAAGGGGTGGAAGAAGCACACGTCGAGACAGGCACGTGCGGCGCGTGCGGTCAAGGGAAGAACCGACGCCCGCTCCTCCGACGCAGGAGCGGACGCACCCCCCTCCAACGCAGGAGCCGACGCACTCTCGGCCAGGCAGGCATCGAGCCGCCCACGCGTGTCGGAACCGATGCCATAGCGTTCCCGACCCGCCTTGGCGAAGGCGGGCCGGGTCCGGAACGGCGGCGGCTGCGGGGCGCCCAGGACGTACTGCTGCCAACCACGGAGCAACTCGAAGTCGAGCGAGGCGCCGCGCGCCGCGTCGGCCCGCATCGATTCCAGCGCGGCGAGCAGGCCCTCCGCACGGGCCGGGTCCACGGCGCCGTCGAAGCTGCGGATGTCCTCCACCGCCCCGTCGCGCGACGGGGTCACCGGTCCCTCCGGGCCACCGTCCGGAGCCTGGTGCCAGGGCACCGTCTCGCGCAGGGCGAGCCAACGTCGGAGGTGGTCCGGCACGGGCCCGGCGGAGCGAGTGCCGTCGTCCGGTCGCAGCGACCGGGCGAGTTGCTCGGCGATGTCGTCGACCACCACCGTGTCGGGGTCGGTCCAACTGTGGAACCGCCCGCCGACGGCCTCTTCGACCAGGTCGTGGGCGACGTCGGGGGCAACTCCCCAGCGGGCCAGGAACCAGGTGAGCACCTGACGGCAGTGCCCGTGCCAACCGCTGCCGCAGCCGGTGCGGTCGATCACCTGCAGGATCAGGTTGCGGGCGGCGCGGTCCCACAGAATGCGCTGGTCCTCGATGGTGGCCAGGTCCAGTGGGTACGCCTCGAACCACTCGGCGAGGTTCTCCAACCACCCACGCCATTCGCACAGCGCCGCGACGACCCGGGCGAGTGTTTCCTCCGGGGTGGTGATCGAGTCCCGCGGGCAGCACCAGTGTCCGACCGGCCCGCCGTCGAAGTCCCCTTCGTCGTGTGCCCAACGCCAACCCACGACCCAGCGGCCGTAGTGCCGGACGAGAGAGTGCTACATGGCGTCCGCCCAATGCCTGGCCTCGCCCCCGGCCCAGGCATTCATCGCCGGGTCGACGATGTCGACTTCGGGGCGGCGTGGTATCCGCCGAGCGGGGCGGAGCGAGTGCACCACCCGCGTCGCCGACGCCTGGTCGAAGGCATGGCGGCTGGGATCCGCCTCGTCCCAATCCAGCCGGCCGGGGCTCAGTTCGGGAATCACCGGGTAAACCTGCCCGGTTCGTGCGAGGAGTCGCGTTCGACGCGAGTGCTGTACCGAGGTCTCGTCATGGCCGGCATGGCGGGTTCTGCCCCCGCGCCCTTCGGATCCGAAGTCCGATGCTCTGCTGCTGAGCTACACGCCGCTGTTGTTGTGCCCACAGGTTAGGGGGAGTCGAGGCCCAGGACAAACCATTATCGGGGGCCCGGCGGTATGGCCGACGTGTGGGAACGACACGACGCGAAGCCCCGACCGGGCAGCCCTCAGCCGGCCCGGTCGGGTTCGACAACGGTCGCGTGGGCCGTCTCGGTCGGCAACTGCGCCGGCTTGGGCGGGGTTTCCGTCTTGGTCGGCAACTGCGCCGGTATGGGCGGGAGTTCCGTCTCGGTCGGCAACTGCGCAGGAGTGGATGGGACTTCGGTCGCAGAGGTGGGCTGCGGCTCGGACTGCACCGCGCGTACGTCCGGCAGAAGCAGCAACCCCACGTTCGTGGCCACCACCAATACCGCGCCCACCAGCAGCGGCGTGCTCGTGCCGATCGACGCCGCGATCGGGGCGGCGATCGCCAGGCCCAGCGGGCGGGTGGCGAAGGAGATCAGCGCGTCGAAGGAGCCGACTCGGCCCAGCGCTTCCGGCGGGATGCGGTGCTGGAGCGTGGTTTCCCACAGCGGACTCAGCACGCCCAGGCCGAACATGGCCGCGAAGTACGCGGCGGCGACGATCGCCAGCGGCGCCCGCAGCGCGAGGGTGGTCAGCGGGAGACCGTACAGGGCGGCACCGAACGACGTGGCCACCAGCGGGCGGCGGACCGGCAACCGGGACGCGCTCAAGGCCCCGAGCAGCACGCCCACCGTGCCGACCTGGGCGATGATCACCCACGAGCGGTCACCGCCGAGTCGGTCCACCGCGATGATCGGGCCGAGGGCGAGCAGGAAGCCGGCCGCCAGATGCCAGACGCCGTGCGCGGCGACATTGGCCAGGAACCAGGGATGGCGCCGGGTTTCCGTCCACCCCGCGCGCAACTCGCCCAGGAACGGACCCTGTTCCCTGGTGCGGACGACGCGTTCGGGGCGCATCCCGCCGAAGGTGGCGGCGGACGCGACGAACAGCAGGCCGGTCAGGAGCGAGGACCAACCGGGCCCGACGGCCAGCATCAGCGCGCCGGCGGCAGCGGGGGCCGCCACCTGGGCCAGGCCCTGCGCGACGCCGAGCCGGGCGTTGACCCGTAGGCGCTGCGACTCCGGCACCACCACGACCACCAGCGTGCGGATCGGCGAGATGCCGAACGCGACGGCGGCACCGGTGAGCGCGGACAGGATCGCCAGGTCGGCGATTCGCACCGGGCCCGCGAGCAGTTCGGCGCCGATCGCCAGTTGGGCGCCGGCCCGGACCAGGTCGGCCGCCAGGATGACCCGATGCGGGGGGAAGCGGTCGGCGATCACCCCCGCCACCGGGAGCAGCAGCAACATCGGCAGCAGTTCGCAGGCCAGTACCAAACCCAGCTCGGTGCCCGAGCCGGTGTGTACCAGGGCCAGGGTCAGGGTGGTGGGGATGAGGGCCGTCGCCAGGGCGGCGAAGGTACGGCCGAGCAGGAGCCGGCGCGTGGCCGGAGTCATGACGGCCGAGGCCATGGTGGCCGGCGTCACGGCGGCCGGGGGCACGGGAGCTGGGGTCATGGCATCGAATGTATTTCGTCAGCGAATCATTCGTCAACGAAGTATTGCGGGTCCAGCATAATGGCCGCATGCACGGTGAGGGCCGGGAACAGATCGGGATCGAGTCGGACGGCGAGGCCGCGGCCGAGGTCCGAGCGTCGGCCGACGCGGCCGACGCGGCCGACGCGGACGGCTCCGTCGACGAGGACGACTCCGTCGACCGGCACATCGCGCGCTGGCGGCACATGGCGCCGTTCGACGAGCGCGTGGAGGGCATCGTCACCCGGATCCAGATGCTGACCAAGCACCTGGCCCAGGTCAAGGGGCGGGCCCTCGCCGAGGTCGGCCTCCAGCCCTTCGAGTTCGACACGTTGCACCGGCTGGCCTCGCGCGGCGTGCCCTACCGGGCCACGCCCTCCGAACTGGCCGCGGAGCTGATGGTGTCGCCGGCGGGAATCACCGGCCGACTGGACACCCTGGAGGAGGCCGGTTCGATCCGGCGCATCCGCGGCACCGAGGACCGTCGCCGGGTCGACGTCGAACTCACCGACTCGGGCCGTGCCCGCTGGACGGCCGCGATGAAACTGCTCGACCGAGCCGAGCGCGCGATGGTCAAACCATTGGGGGAGACGGACCAGGACGTGCTGCTCGCGCTGTTGAAGCGCATGTTGCTGCGAGTGGAGAACGGCGGCTGAGGCACGGCCGCGCCGGCGGCGCCGTGCACCGACCGGGCCGCTCCCGGACCACGCCCTGCGCC